>CP003180.1 GCA_000237975.1 Sulfobacillus acidophilus DSM 10332
AGCGACTGGTGAGAGAAAAAAAGGAGGAATGAGCAGTGTGTATGGACGGGAATAGCTACGAAGATTGGCAAATCGTTGCGGAACAATACGCAGCCCAAGTCAAACTGTATGCGGACCACATCGAATCATGGAGTGAGCGCCTCAAGACCGCCGGTTTGCCGGACGCCACCAAGGCGTTCGAAAGGGCCGTGCTAGCTTTGGGTATGGCGTACAATGAAATGCTGAAGGCTAGTGACATTCTTCATGCCGAACATGATCATGACCATTTCCATGTGGAAGCGTTTAACGTCGGATTACCGGCGCAAGAAATTCATGACCATGATCACACTACGGATGAGAGAACCCATGGCCACCATGCCCATGTTCACGCTCATCCCCATTCTCATGCCTAAATTGCAGAAGCATAAGGTCTTGGACCATGTCATTAAAACAGATACGGCGGAACCGCAAACGGCACATTCCTTCGCAAAGGCGACTGGGGCGAGGTTCGCAGTAAGGCGAGCACTTTCCGTGGCTGGGTCTGTGGATTACCAACAGCCAAGACCAAAGCCGTGGGCGTTGCCGATGCGGACGGAAAACGAGTCGGCCAGTTCCCGCCCGGCAAAGTACGACTGTTAGCCCGATACGGAGGATTTTCGTGGAAGGAGACACCCATGCGCCGGATTCGGGGCACCCACGGGAATGAAAAATGGGGGTGATCGCGCTATGCTGAAGACAACCTCCGGCCGAGATCGGCTTCCCTCTGATGCTGCGAGCTCGCGAAGGAGACGGATTCCGGCCTCGTCGAGCACCCCCGATTGTTGCGCTCCGGGGGTGTCTCAAAAGGCTTGATCCCTAAAAATTTCTCCCACTTGACCCCCAAAAACGCGGAGAAAAATGACCGCATCCCTCCACTAGAGGGGGTAAAATGGGCCCGTTTTAGGGACGGCGTCACTGCCGACCGACCTTTTTGTATATGGCCAAATAAAAATGGACAGTTTGGCCATCGTTTTTCCCCAGTTTGGCCATGAAGAATTCCCCAAAATGGCCATTACGATTTGCCACTGTCCTCGCCCGTCTCGGATGGTCAATAGAGGGTCTGTCGACCCACCACCGAGAGGAGGACTTTGCGGAAGGATGCTAAAGATGTCGACCATCGACCAAATTAAGTGGCTACAAGCTCAAGGATATGGGGTGTCAGCCATCGCGGATTTTCTCGGATGTGATCGCAAAACCGTGCGCAAATATCTGCAACAGACCAATTTTTCTCCGACGGTCCCCGTCAAACGACCACGAACCTCCAAACTTGATCCGTATAAAGCGACGATTGATACGTGGTTGGCGGAAGACACGCACCATTGGTATAAGCAACGTCACACGGCCCAACGCATTTTTGACCGGTTGCGGGAGGCGTTTCCGGACTTCCCGGTATCGTATCGAACGGTCCGGCGCTATGTCCACGAGCGGCGCCGGACGGCGCCGACGACCGGAACGTTGGAATTGGAGTGGCATCCTGGGGAGGCCCAGGTCGATTTCGGCCAGGCCGAGGTCATCGAGCACGGCCAACCCGTGCGAATGCACGCCCTCTGTCTCACGTTTCCCTATAGTAATGCCGGCTTTCTGCAGTTGTTCCGCGGCGAGAATGCCGAATGTGTGGTCCATGGCTTGGTCGATATGTTCCACCATATCGGGGGGGCCCCACGGCGCCTGGTCTTCGACAATGCCAGCGGCGTCGGTCGGCGGATCGGAGACCAGATTCGGTTGACCGATCTGTTTGCCCGCTTTCAAGCCCACTACGGGGTCGAGACGACCTTCTGCAATCCGTATGCCGGCTATGAAAAGGGGAACGTGGAGAACAAGGTCGGCTATTTTCGGCGCAATGTGCTCGTCCCACCCCCGGTCATTACCGATTTGGTCGTCACCAACCAGGCGCTGCTGATCCGCAGTGAACGAGACGGGGAGCGTCTCCATTATAAAAAAGGGCAGCCGATCCGGGTCCTCTTTGGGGCCGATCGCGAGGCGCTGCGGGCTCTCCCCCCACAGGCCTTCGCGCCGTACCGCTATACCCAAGTCCGGACCGATCAACAAGGCCGCTTTTGTCTCGAGGGCCAACACTGGTATTCCTCGGCGCCCGAGTATGCCCACCGAGCGCTGATCGTGCGAGTCGGCGCCCATTCCGTCGAACCCCTCGCGACGGACGGGCGTCCGATGACCCACCATCCCCGCGTCTATGGCCCCGGTCGGTCCGACTCTACCGATTACCGTACCACGGTTCATCGGGTGGCACAACGCCCCGGGGCGTGGCGCAACAGTCCCTTGCGGTCCGGATTGCCGGAGTCTGTCCGCAGGGTCTTAGATAGCGCCTCGCGCGCGGACGTCCAGGCCGCGCTCGAAGGGTTGGCCCAATGTGCCGACCGCTGGGGCTTTGATCATGCGGTCCGGGCCTTGGAAGAAGCCGTCGCCGCCGGACGGATCCAAACGGCCGATGTCGTCGCGTTAGGGAGTCGCTTGGCGTTAGGGCCGCAGGAATCGGTGAATGGGGTGGACCTCCGTCTCTACGATACGTTGCTCGAAGGGAGGCGGGCCCGGTGATTCTCCCGAAAGCGCGCCGCGAGCGGCGCGAACGCATTGCCAGCTACTGTAAGCGCCTCGCCTGGAGCCAAACGGCGGTGACTCTCTGTGAACAGGCGGCCCCGCTTCAAGAAGCCTTCCTCGAAGAGGTGATGGCGGCCGAATTGGCTAACCGTGAAGTGGGGCGCCGCGCCCGGCTGTTATCGCGCGCCGGATTCCCGGCGCATAAGACGTTGACGGATTTTGACCGCCGGGTGGTGCGGCTCCCCAGCACCATCACCTGGGACGACTTGGACCAAGGCACCTTTATTTCCGCCCATCGGAATTTGGTATTTTTTGGCGGTGTCGGTCTCGGGAAAACCCATTTGGCCATAGCGCTGGGGATGGCCGCGTGCGAACGCGGCCAAACCGTCCGTTTTGCGACCGTCACCGGCTTGGTGGTACGGCTAACCGAAGCCCTCAAAGCCGGAACCTTGGAACGGGCCTTTATGGACCTGCAGCGAACCGATCTCCTCATCCTGGATGAGTGGGGATATCTGCCCATTGATCGCGCCGGCGCCCAATTGCTGTTTCGGGTCGTCGCGGACAGTTATGAAACCCGGAGCCTCATTCTTACCACGAATTTGGAGTTTTCGAAGTGGGGAACCGTCTTCACCGATGATCAAATGACGGCCGCCATGATTGATCGGTTGGCACACCATGGGCACCTGCTCTTGTTTGAAGGGGAAAGCTATCGGATGCAGCATGCCTTGATGAAGGAGCGCTGACCAACCGCCCGGGGCGTCAATCCGGACGCCTGTCCTCCCGAAGCCCCCATGGCCGGGGGCAGGCATTGACCATAATATACCAAATCTGGAACAAAAAATTCCCCATGATGTTGGGGAATTTTTTTGGCCAAATGGGGGATTTTCACTTGACCAAATACACTGGGAACCCATTGGGGCCATTTGCGCAACGAGGCAACGCGGCTGAATACGCCGCCTCCGAGCAATGGGGCATCATCGGCGATCATCCATACCGTCTCGTCGTCTATCGCTCCCGAACCCCCGACCCGCGGCATGCCCGGACCCTTGATCGCGACATCGAGCAGCAGCGCCGCGGCTTGGAACAAGCCGCGGATTCCGTGCGGGAGCAAGAGTTTGCCTGCGAAGCCGACGCCCAGCAAGCCTTGGAATACTGGCTGGAGACGACCCCGCGACCGTGGCATCACGTGTCCGGGGAAGTGGTCGCCGAAACCCGACAGGCGCGCCCCGGACGGCCGCGGAAAGATCCCGCGCCGGGAGAGATCCGCACGATCTGGCGGGTCAGGATCACCATCGGAGCGGTGGATGCGGCACGGCGGCAACAGGAACTTGAACGGCGTAACACCTTTGTCCTCATCACGACGGTGTCGGCCGAGGTATTGCCCCCCGCCGCCTTGTTGGCCGAATACAAAGGCCAGGTGCATGTAGAACGACACTTTCACTTTCTTAAGGATCCGCTGTTTGTCGATGCGCTCTACGTCAAAAAGCCGGAACGCGTGGAAGCGTTGGGGTACGTCCTATTGCTGGCCTGTCTCCTTTATAGCCTCGTGGAGCGGCGCGTGCGCGCCGCGCAAGTGGCGATACCGTCGCCTTCTCGCCGTGTGTTAAAAAACCCCACGGGCCACGAAATTGCGCGTCATCTCGAAAGCCTCCTGGTCACCCGAGATGCGACGGGTAAACGCACCGTGGCATTGCCGTCCATCCTTCATGCGACCTTGGTGGCCATCCTCGATGCCCTCCAGATGCCCATCACCGTGTTCACAGAACCACCCTTGCGGGAGCCACCCAGGGGATAAAAACCCTGCCACTGCCAAATTTTAGGTGCGAAAAGCGTGGTTGAGCATTGGTTGGCCATCGCCGCGACCGACCACCTGACGCGGGATGCGTTACGGGCACGCGTACTCCGGCGGCGCGATCAGGTTCAGTTGACGGAAGATGTGACCGGCCAGGCCCGCCAGCAGCAACTCATTCGCATGGCTGACCGGGCCATCGCGGCCGCCCAAGAGATTGAACAGCTGGCAGCCGCGTTTAACGCCAAGTACAAAGCCTATGCGCTGTTTACGCTGGAGGTCACGCGCACGCCCTACGTGCCGGCGTAAGGACGCGGGGGAGGCCCGGCGAATGCGGGGTCTCCCTATTTTTGAAGGAGGCGGTGATCCCCATGGCTTGGACGGAGGACGCGGGGCGGCAGGTGTTCGGCGACGATCCGGCCGACGACCGGTATCGGGCTCTGTGGCTTTACTTAAGAGACAGCGGCTTCGACGATCCGGTCATGGCCGATGCCGACGCCTTTCGCGATTTCTATGAGCGCGGCGGCTACCCGCTGACCCTCATCCGGCTGGATCCGCTGGCGAATCCCGATGCGGTGCCCTGGCTACGCCGTTTATACGGATTGCCCGCCGACGGGGATTGGGATGCCATCGAGGCCGCGGTGCAGGACGATGGGACGCGGGTGACCCTGTGGGATCCCGTGACGGATCATACGTTTTTGGCGGTGTTGTAGGACGTCAAGCTCAGCGAAAGGAGAGAGCGCATGATTTGGGAGTTGCCGTCCCGCGATTATGAGGCGGTGGCGACTGGCCGACGAGGGGCCTTGGTGTTGCCGAGTCGGATCATTTGTTGTATAGAGTGTATAGTTAAATAGTAAGCGGGGAATCCTAACGTGAAGGGCTGGAGATTTTGTGGTAACTCTTCCAAGAAAGTTAACGGAAGATGATTTAATTAGTGCTTTGACTCAAGAGGGTTCTTGGATTTGGGCCGTTATGTCTGGTGGAAGTAGTGTCGAATTGGATTGCAGAAACCTAAGCTGGATCGAGCCTGGTGGATTAACACCTTTAGCATGCATTGCTGAAAACAGGCGTTGGAGAATGATTAACTTAAACGATGAACTACATCACTATTTCCAACGAATGGGGTTAACAGGAGTAGAGTCCTGTATCGTGTGTAAAAACGGCTTAAAGATTTAGGAGCCATTGAGTTCCCTTGGTAGATTTGAAAGCGACAAAACCCACAAATCTCCCGGAGGATGACGCAATGGCTCACTATCAGATTACGCTGGATGCTCAAACAATCCAAGCCCTTGTGGGACAAAAAGATAATGCCCTGGCTCTATTGTTGATAATGTCTGTGTGGTGCTGTAAAAGTGGCCCGAGCCCCTCCTCACACAACGTGTGATGATGTTTCGCCGGATTGCTCCGTCTTACACCCAGTGGGCGCCTCTAAACCGAGTTCTTGTCGTAATTGGTCCATGTGTTTGATTTCGGTCTCCGAGATTGTCAGGCGCTGCCAGCGCCGACTGGCCCGATCCAAGGTCCCGAAAATGAGCTTCAACGCACTGTGTTCGGTCCAAAACCGGGGAATGACCTTCGTCCGTCGCCGTTCTTCCTCGAAGGTGCGCTCCAAAAGATTCGTGGTGCGGACGTACTTGCGATGAGCGGCTGGCACCCGCAGATGATTCAGACTGGCCTCTAAATCGTCTTCGAGACTCTTAAGGGCGCTCGGATACAGGGCCCCGAAGGTGTCCCGGAACCGCTGCACGGCCTGCTGGCCGTCGGCCAGCGTGGCCGCTTCCCGGATTTGGGCGAGGTGCGCTTTGACCTCCGCGCGCGCCGCATCCGGCACTTTGTCCAAGACATTGCGCGCCTTGTGAGCCCAGCACCGGATGCGAAGACTCTGGGGCCAGACCTGTTCGATCGCCCGGATGAGCCCCGGTGCGCCGTCGCTGGTTACCGTTGTCGGCGTCCGCATCCCGCGCTTCACCAAGTCCCGCAAAAACTCCAGCCAATTCTCATAACTCTCGGTGTTACCCAACGCCAGATGCAGTAAGACGCGCCGACCATCGCGACAAATGCCCCACGCCGCCAAGACGCCTTCGCGGGTCCGGCCCGTGCGGCGCATGGGCTCAAAGACCGCGTCCAGAAACAGGTACTCGACGGGAAAGGGCCGGAGATCCCGCGTTTGAAAGGCTTCAAAATCCCGCCACAGCGTCTCGGTCAGCTCGCTCACTTGGGATTTCGTGAGCACGCGCGCCCCCGTCGCATCGGTAAAGGCCTCTTCGATGTCACGGGTCGAGAGGCCGCGCGCATACATTTCCGTGACCAAGCGTTGGAGCACATCCCGGTGGCCCGTGAGAAATGTCAGTAACCGCGATTCAAAAGGTTCCGCCGTGTCCCGAACTTGGGGGACGTGCACGGCAATCGCCCCTTCCGCCGTGGGAACGCGCTTCACCCGGTATCCGTTGCGATAGCCCCGAATCCGGCGCGGGCCGCGCCGGTAGTGCTCCCGGCCCAAAAAGGCCGTGACTTCCTGCTCCAGGAGTTCTTGGACGACTCGCTGAGCCCCGAGCGTCAATAATTCCGCCACCACCGAGCCCTCCCCGGTAAGACCGCGGGCCAAAAGTTGGTGAATGCGCTGCTGAATCTGCTGGGATGGTGGTATTCTAGACATAGGTCTGAGCCTCCTCGATGGATTTAGCGGTATTTCTATCGTAGCTCAGGCCTTTTTGTTTTTACAGCAACCAGGAGACGTCATCTCTATTGTTGCAACAGGTCTTAAATCAGGTGTTAGAAGCCGAAGTGACCGAACATCTTCAAGCCGACCGGTATGAGCGGACCGAAGGGCGGCAAGGGTATCGGAATGGCTACCGCAGCCGGCAGTTGACGACGCGTGTCGGCACGTTGACGCTGGACGTCCCGCGCACGCGGGACGGCGAGTTCAGTCCCGCGCTCTTTGATCGCTATCAGCGGCACGAAAAAGCGCTCGTGTTAACGTTGATGGAAATGGTGGTGAATGGGGTGTCTACCCGCAAAATCCGACGGGTCACCGAAGAGCTCTGTGGCACGGAATTTTCCAAGTCCACCGTATCCGAGTTGGCGAAAGGTCTCGACGCGGCCGTGAAGCCATGGCGGACACGGTCCCTGGCCGAGACCCCCTACCCGTTCCTGATCGTCGACGCCTTAGTGCTGAAAATCCGCGAACACGGGGCCGTGCGGCCCCGGAGCGGGTGTGTGGTGACCGGCATTAATGCGGCAGGGTATTCGGGAAATTCTGGGGTTCTGGATCGGCGACAGTGAATCCCAGCAGACGTGGTCCGCCGTGTTTACCGACCTGAAAGATCGGGGGTTAACCGGCGTCGATCTGGTGGTCTCCGATGACCATCGCGGGCTCCGCAAGGCGATCGAACAACACTTTCAAGGCGCCAGTTGGCAGCGGTGCCAAACCCATCTCACGCGGAATGTTCTGGAGGCCGCCCCGAAATCGATGCAAAGGGAGCTACACGGGCGCCTCCGGTCCCTCTTCGAAGCCCCGGACCGGGCCACCGTCGACACGTTATGGGAGAAGCTCGTGCAGGACTTTGGGGAGCGGGCGGGACGGGCGCTGACCATTTTGGAGGAGGGGCTGGAGGACGCGCTGGCGGTCTTGCAATTGCCGGAACCGCTACGCCCCCGATTGCGGACCACGAATGGCGTCGAACGGCTCAATGCCGAAATTCGGCGCCGGGAACGGGTGATTCGCATCTTTCCGAACCGGGAATCGGCGATCCGCCTCTTGGGGGCCCTGTTACTGGAGCAGCACGAGGCGTGGACCACGGGGCCCGCGGTATCTAAACCTCGAATCCTACTGGCAGGCGAAACGGTCGGCTGGGGCAGCCGAGGAACCCCCGCAATCGGAAGCCACAGCGGTCGCGTAACGCATTCCGAACCAAGGGAACTTTTACACGTATGGTGGGAGTCAAGACCCGGGCTGAAAAAATTCTGCCGGGGCCGGGCTTAACGTGACCACCGCGGACGGGCGCCCGCAGGGCCAGGCCGGCCCCAGCCGCCCGTCAGGGGTGCCTGGCCCGAGGGCGGTCGTCCGCGATAATGTCCGGCCGCTCGGCCCGCGCGACTGATTAGGCGGGAATCGCGGGCCACCCGCCTGCTCCCGCCACAGGATGGACCTATGTCAATAAAATGGACACCCGAAATTGAGACATTAGCCGTATCGCGCATGATACGCTGCATCGGCCTCGGCCGGAGTCTGATAATCCAGGGCACTATGGATCCGCTGCCGATTATAGAAAATCTCGATATAGGCAAAGATCGCGACTTCCGCTTCCGCCCGTGTTCGAAATTTCGTCAGGTAAATCAGCTCCTTCTTGAGGAGACTGTGCCAGGATTCAATCATGGCGTTATCGTAACAATTTCCTTTGCGACTCATGCTCGCGGTCATGCCGTACTGCTGAAGGCGTTCCTGGTACGCCGCGGCGGCATATTGGCTGCCGCGATCCGAGTGATGCAGCACGCCGGCCGGCGGCCGGCTGTGGATCACCGCACGGTCTAAGGCCCGGATGACCAAATCTTGCGTCATGCGCCGATCCACCGCCCATCCCACAATTTTTCGGGTGTACAAGTCCTGAAGGCTCGCTAAATAGAGCCATCCTTCCTCTGTGGGGATGTAGGTAATATCCGCCATCCACACAGCATGTGGGCGATCCGCGCTAAACGTTCGATTCAAGACGTTCTCGTGCACCGGCCACGTGTGCCGCGAATTCGTGGTGGCTTTATATTTCCGTGTCACGCGGGAGCGCAACCGATGGTCGTGCATCAACCGCGCCACCGTTTTTTGACTGATGCGCTCGCCTTCCCGCCGTAACACGGCGGTGATTTTGGGGCTACCATACCGTTCGCCCGATGTCGTAAACACCGCTCGAATCCGTTCGACCCGCCGGGCCCGGGCTTGCGCCCGGGTACTGGGTGGACGATGGCACCAGGCATAATATCCGCTTCGCGAGACGTCGAGGATCTGGCACATCTTCGTGATCGAGAAGGTGAAGCGGTGTTCATGAATGAACCGAAAGATTACTTCCGATCGTTGGTGAAGATGCGCATCGCTTTTTTTAGGATCGCATTCTCCTCTTCGAGATCTCGAATGCGTCTCTGCAAATCGCGCAGGGCTTGGTCTTCCGCTTTCAGATGCCCGCTGCCGACAAAGGGTTCTACCGGGTCGGCCTTATAGGCAGCCACCCACGCATATAACGTCTTACTCGGAATGCCCAGCTCACGGGCCACTTGGGCACCGGTTTTTTGTTGGGTCAAGACCAGCTGAACCGCCTGGGCTTTAAATTCCCGATCATAATGATTGGCCATCGGATATTCACCTCAATTGAGCAACATTGTACCATCGTGTCTCAATTCGAGGTGTCCACAAATTAGACTAACATCCAGGATGTCCCTGCGCGCCCGTCAGCGTCTGCAGCCGCTCGGCCAACGGATACGGCGGCAGGGTGCGCAGGGTAACCCGAATGGCGCTGAGTTTTTTCTGGTAGCGCCGCCGGTCCACTTCGTGCGCCAGCCGTTGCTCGCGCCAGACCCGCCAGGCCGCGAGAAGGAGCTTCCGGGCCACCGCCACAATCGTCCGCCGTTTGCCCAGCCGCGGTAAGACCCGGTCATAGAACGCGCGGAGGGGGTTGTCCCGTGCGCGAATCGCCCACCAAGCCGCTTCGACCAGGATCTGGCGCAGAATCGCCGGGCCGTGGTGGCTGATATGCCCGCGCCAATCGGCTTCCCCGGATTGATGGACACTCGGATCCAGCCCGGCATACCGCCCGACTTGGCGGGCGGACCGAAAGCGCAGCGGATCCCCCAGCCAGGCCCAGACCACCGCGGCCGTCCACGCCCCCAAGCCGGGCACGCTCCAGAGCCAGGCCATCTCGGGCCGGTCCTGCAAGCGCCGCAGAATCTCGCTCCGCAAGCGCTCGCCTTCCTGGTGGGCCTGCTCGGCCATCGTCAGTGCACTCGTGAAGATCATTTGCAGCGTCTCGTCGAGTTCCGTCGCATGGGCCGCCAGCCAGTCCCGCAAGGCCACCGTCCGCGGGACCGCATAGCCTGCGCGGATCAAGAGATTCCGCGCGCGATTGCGCCACGCCGTCTCCTGCTGGCGGCAAGCCCGGACTTGGGTGATCAACGCCCGAATGGCCCGAACCTCCGTGGGCGGCACCCACACCTGAACCCGAGTGTACGTGCCGAGCGCCAGCCGTTCGGCGTCAATCCGGTCCGTGTGCCGCCCGGCGCCTAGTCCTTTCAGGCCGGCCGGATGAATGACGACCACTTGACCCGCGTGGTTGATCAGGCGATCATAGATCGTGAACGCATTTCCGGTCGCTTCGATCGCCACGGCGGTCTCCGGGGTGAGCCGCGTGGCGAGAAACCGGGCCCACTCTTCGGGCGTGTTGGAAAACCGGAAATGCGTCCCTTTTTGGCCAGGTTGAAAGACATAGCCATGAATATAATTTTTATGCAAATCCAACCCCATAAACTGTGTCATGGGGGACGTCCTCCTTTCTTCTGCTTGGTGTTCCCGATGTCTTGATGTTCCGTGCCTGTTGGCATTCACGTATCCGAGTCTCCGGTCGCTGCCGGCTCATGTGGGCGGTGCGCCGAGCGGAACTCACTCACACACACCAAGCGAACCGCTGCGTCGAGTGCAGGTCCAGGTAAAAGCCGAGTCGTTCCGCTCCGCGACATCGCACGGCTCACCCACGAAGTACCGAGCAGTTCGACGGATCGCTCGCCGATTCCTGCGCCGCACCCCGGGGCTTGATTCCCATCATACCCACACACAAATTAGGGCTTGATCGTTAACAGGTATTTTCGGATTAAACGATAAATACAAATTCCAAAGCCGCGATTCGGCGGGACGATTTATTACTGCATCGTGGGTGAAAGAGGATAGGCAAATAGAACCGGTTATTAACGATGTTAAGCAATTGTTGTCACGATCGTCTGTATATCGTCAAATAGAAATGGACAGTTTCAGCACTGAAAGTCCTCAGTTTCAGCATCTGAAATTCCCCACTTTCAGCATTTAAAAGTTGGAAGTGATTTTCTCGTCTCGTTAGGGTTAAAGGGGCCATGAGCTCAACACCTGCGAGAGGAGCCGGGATGTGAAAAATATGAAAGAAATTGAGCGCATGGTGACGATGTTTTCGGAAGGGTATGCGATTGCCGCCATTGCCGAAACGCTCCATGTCGACCGTAAGACCGTTCGTAAGTATGTCTACCAGGAAGACTTTTCGGAACCGTTTCCCCAGAGGACCGGCCGCAAGTCTCCGCTTGATCCCTTCAAACCGACGATTCAAGCCTGGCTGGCGGAGGATGCCCGCGTGCGCTATAAGCAACGGCATACCGCTGAACGCGTGTACCAACGCCTTCAAGACGAATATGGGGACCGCTTTACGTGTTCCTATTCCACGGTGCAACGCTATATCAAACAGCTGCGGGCCGAGCGGCCCGCGCAATCGACGGGCACCCTCGAACTCGAGTGGCATCCCGGGACCGCGCAAGTTGATTTCGGGACGGCTGACATCTATTGGCAACCCGGGGATACTCTGGTCCACGCAGTCAAATATCTGGTCGTAAGCTTTCCCTTCAGTAATGCGGCCTTGTGGCAATATTTCCCGGGGGAAACCGCGGAATGTGTCGTGCACGGCCTTCAGGCTATTTGGCAACGGATTGGCGGCGTACCGTCTCGCGTCATATTCGATAATGCGACCGGGATTGGCCGTCGGATCGGGGAGGTGATCCGATACGCCGAGCTCTTTGAGCGATTTAAGGTCCACTATGGGTTCGATGCGACGTTTTGCAATCCGGATGCGGGGCACGAAAAGGGCAATGTGGAGGCGAATATCGGCTACTTGCGCCGCCATGTGATGGTGCCCCCGCCGATTTTACAGAGTTGGGACGGGGCGAATGACGCCGCCTTAGCGCAGGCCCCCACACTCTGGACACGGCCGCACTACAAAAAGGGATTGCCCATTGCCGAGCTTTTTGAAACGGATCGGAAAGCCTTACGGGCCTTACCGACGAACCCGTTTCACCCCGTGCGCTATCTACGGGTCCAGACAGACGGATACGGGAAGTTTCGCTTGGATGCCCATCACTGGTATTCTTCCGGACCGGAGTGGGCGCGACAAGAGTTGGTGGTGGCAATCGGCGCGTTCACCGTGGTGCCCTACACACCCGATGGCACGCCGATTACCCGTCATGATCGACAATACGGCGAGACTCGGACCGACACCATCGACCCCCGTACCACCCTGCACCGATTATCACGGAGTCCCGGGGCTTTCCGCAATAGTCCTCTGCGCGGAAACTTACCGGAGCCCTTGGTGACCACATTGGATACCTATGCTCGCCAAGACCTCAAAGGCTGCCTTCAGGCACTGGCTGACGTGACGGAACGTTACGGATTCGATTTGGCGATTCAAGCGCTGGAGAACGCCGTGCAACACCACCAAATTGCTTACCCCGATATTCTTGTGCGCGCCGCCCGAATGGCGGAGTGGCCCTAGTGGAATACAATGGGCAACATCTTGGTCTATTAACGAACTGTTAGGGAACGTGTTAATTCATGCTAAAGCTCGATCGGGAGGAGTTGTTTTTGCTCAAACATGGTCGTCAAACTGCACCGGCTCAATCGCAGTTTGCGATGCAGGAATAGGCATTTATGGTTCGGTTCAAGATCGAAAAGAGTGTTCCGACATTGAAGCGCTACAGCTGGCTTTTGACCAGGGATGGACTTCAAAGCCAGGGGGAGATGGAAAGGGGAACGGTCTTTATCTCTTAAGCCAAATTGTTTCTAGCGGACACGGTCACCGACTTACCGTCATCAGCGGAAAGGCTGTTATGATACTAAGAGAAGGTGGAAAGAGAGAGTATATTAATTTACCTTTTTCTTGGCCAGGAACGAGCATCTGTCTCACACTTGACTTTAACGTCCCAATCGAAATGGAAAGCATACTCGGCCATGAGGATTATCTTGACGACGATTTCTGGGGCGTATTCAGTGATTAGGAGGGTGTATTATGTCCACCGTTTCGGATTTTCCCATGACGCGCATCAGGGTTCATGATTGGATGAGTACGGACATCCTTGGCAGCCGAGAACAGGGGCGAAGACTTCGCGGTCTTTTGGTTGACCACATTCATCGTCAGGATCCCGTGACTCTCGACTTTCGGCAGATTGATGTGATGACCAGTGCCTTCGCAGACGAATGTTTTGGGAAATTATGGGATAGTTTTGACCACCAGGTTATTCGACGCACGATTGTCCTCACCGGACTTAGCGGAAACAATCCCGCCATTTTTCGATTCGTTCTCCGCCATCGGTGAACGTTTTTCGCCCTATAGTTGCTAACTTCTAGATTCTCTGCTCCATAAGTGGCCGTCGTTACTCCTTTGCTCCCGAATCGTTCCGTCACGGATGCTGGGGCGAAGCTCGCTACCGCGCTTTGTCCGTTTCCTGTTTTTGGGCATCGAAACCCGCGTGGTGATCGGCGAATCTGAAGTCGTGAGCCGCACAGTCGCGACAAGAATTCCAGAGGGGGACCGATGTCCGGAAGCGGCAACGAATGGCGAGAACTGTTATTCACCATGATCGTCGGGGGTGTTAGCGATGGTCTCCATGATCATCGGCTGTATCCCCATGTCTTGGTTTGCCCGAATCGGCAGTGCCCGATGCGGTCTGCGGACCCTAACGCCGCGCATGGCACCTGGCGCTTTTTGCGACCCCGCTCGCCAAGATGGACAAGAGGGGTCCACTGCATGACGGGAGTCCTCGTTCACCGGCCCGCTCGATTATCGCCCCGGATCAGTGGCGTGGATCCATCCCCAGGCGCGGGGCACCCCGCTTTCGGCGCGTCCCGTCCCACTCGCGCCAGATTTCCACGCCAGGGTCCCCGGGACGACGCGCGATGTAAAGGTGGCCACTGTCGCCGCCAGTATCTCGGCATAATCTCCGGTTAAGGCATGGTGCGCCTCGGGGTACTCATGGATCTCCACGGGTCCGGGCACCTGGGTTAAAACCTGTCGGGTCACACGATGATCAACAACCCGATCCGCGCCCCCAAGCATGACCAGAAGCGGCGGGGACACCGCCGAGGCCCCTTGAATTGCGGCGTCCTGGGCCGCCAGCAATTCGCCCAAAAATCGCAGCGGATAGCGATGAATCGCGAGGGAATCCGTCCGCACGATGGCCGGGAGATCCGGGTGGCCGGAAACCCCGTTGATTCCCATGGGACGCAACGACCGTAACCCCGGGACCAGCATCGATCCCCACGCAATGGCCCGGCGCAGGGCTGGGCTGAGCGAGGCCTGCAGCGCAAAGGCGGGGGCGCTGAGGACAAGCCCTTCAAGGGGCAGGGGCTCTTGCGCGGCCAAAAACGCGAGAAGCCCGCCAAAACTTTCTCCCCCGAGATAGAGGGGCAACCTATCGGTTTCGGCTTGCATGGCGTCCACGAGACGGCGGATATCGGCCAGATAGTCCGTATAAGCTTGCACCGTGCCCCGGGGTCCTCCGGACCGTCCATGGCCTCGCAAATCCGGCAGCCACACCCCGAAGCCTTCGGACGCCAAAGCCAGGGCCCAGGGCAAATAATATTCCGAATGCACCAGAGACCCATGGAGAAAAAGCACCCAGGCTCGGGGGGCCTCCGGCGTCACCTGCCGGACAAACAGGGGCGGATGCCCCGGTTCCCGAAGAAATTGCGCGTGTAACCGCAGGTTCATGTCACACCTCCCGGCTCCCCAAGGGCCGTATGACGCGCGTCGGGGGGACGCAAGACCTGCCGTGAGCCCCAGAGCCACAGCGCGGGCCCGATCCCGATCACAGCGGCCACGGCCGCGGCACCGAACGCATTATGAAACGCCCAGAGCGTGGCCGTTTGTTGCAGCTGGTGGGCCATCATCGTCAGCGCCCAGACGTGGGCCTGGGCCGGAGACAGTCCGTGGGCGATGCCTTGCTGTTGCCAAGCCGCCAAGCGGGCCTGGGCGCGAAAATTGGTCACGGTGACCGTGCTCGCCAATTGGGTCCAATAGACGGGTTCACGCATTTGAATGATGGTGGTATAGAGCGCCACGCCTAACGCACTGCCCACTTGGCGCATGAGATTGAGCATCGCCGACCCCTGATTCATCCAGGCGGGCGGCAAACTTCCGTATGCCACGGTAATCGCCGGCATAATCCCGAGGCCTAACCCTGCTCCAATCACGCTGACCCAGAGCCGGAGCCACCCCGCGTCCCACGAGAGGCCCAAATGCATCAGCTGAGCGGTGCCGAGGCCCATCACGGTCAATCCGAGACTCGTCAACCCCACTGCCCCCAATCGGGGCAACAACAGGCCGCTCAGAGGAATGGTGATCGCAGCACTGAGTACCAGAGGGATCAAGGTCATCCCGGTATCCATGGGGCCGAGTCCCCCGACGGTTTCTAAAAAGACGGGAAGCAAATAGAGCACCCCAAAGAGTCCCATCATGGTGAAAAAGGTCACGACGTTGGCACTCGAATACCATCGCAACCGCAGAATCCGGAGGTCAAAGAGGGGCGACGGATGGCGTGCCTCCCAGAGACCAAACAATGCCAGGGAAAAGATCGCGATCTGTAATAGTAGCACAATTTCCAGGGAGCCCCATCCCGCCGTCGGTCCATTGCTCAGGGCCACCAGCAACGAGGCAAACCCGATAGCAGCGAGGACGAACCCGCCCAGATCTAGGGGTTTGCGCGTGGTGGGGAATTCCTGTAACGCCCGCAAGGCGGCAATGAACGCGACGATTCCGATCGGCACATTAATCCAAAACACGTCACGCCAGGTGTGGAATTGAACGAACCAGCCGCCGATGGTGGGGCCCAACGCGGGGGCGGCTAACAGCGGAAGGCCCATCAACCCCAAGGCCAACGCCCGTTCTTCGGGCGCAAATGTGACACTGACGATAGACAACGCCAGCGGCATGATCATGCCCCCGCCAATCCCTTGAAGAATCCGAAAGGCAATGAGGCTGGGAAGACTCCAAGCGAGGCCGTTGAGGGCCGACGCCACGGTAAAGATGGCCAGGGACGCTAAATACATCCGCTTCATCCCTTGCGTGTCCGCCCAATACGCCGTAATGGGTTCAAAGACCCCAATCGTGATGAGATAGCTGGTCACGACATATTGCACCCCCTGGAGCGACGTTCCCAAATCATTTTGAATGGCCGGAATGGCCACATTCACGATGGTCATATCCATAAGGTCCATCCAGAGGCCGAGCACCACGACGCCCAACACCAGCCACTTGCGCATGCGTCATCCCCCTTTCGAAGCCATCGTGGACCGGGCACAGCATCAAACTCATCGGGACAAGGCCCGTGAACCCTTTTCTTTCTACCGGTAGGTAGGTTCCGGGCACACCACCTCCCTTTTTACCCGGTCGGGTGTATCTGCCATCCGCGAACCAACGCGTCGATTTGGGTGAGTACCCGCGAGAGGTCGTACGCGTCGCCCTGAAGGATCCATCGCATCAAGAAAATGTTTAGGATGCCGAGAATGGCCAACGCGGAATAATCCGGGTCTACCGAGGGCGGCACTTCGCCACGGGTGACGCCCCGGGCTATCAGCTGGGCGACGCGTTGGCGCAACCCGTCAAAATATCCTTGCGCCATGCGCTGAATCGCTTCTTCGCCAAGTCCGAACAGTTCCCGAAAGGTCAAGGCAATCGTACTAACATCCGATTGGAAGAAGGTTACGTAGTGCCGGCAAAAGCGTTCGAGCGCCGTGCCGAGGGGAAGATCCTCCGCCAGATCGAACGAATGCACCAGCCGGTCCAGTTCATCCCGCACGAGGGCGGTATAGAGCCCTTCTTTATCGCCAAAATAGTAGTACAACGAGGGCTTGGTGGTGCCCGCGGCCTCCACAATTTCTCGCGTGGAGGTCCCCGCATAGCCTTTTCGCGCAAAAAGGCGCGTGGCGGCTTCCACGATGCGTTGCCGGACGTTATCAGCCATCGTCGTCATCCCCTTTGATCTACCGGTCGGTATACTCCTCCAATATAGTTTTCAAGAATCAAGTTTGTCAAATTCGAGGAACACTGATGAGCGACACTGAGATTTCCGGACTGTGTGGTTCAGCGAAAAAACCCAGCCTTATCTTATCACCGCTCGATTTTCGCAAATTCTCTTACCGACAAGGGGGCTCATTGTATGAATGAACCTGCAATTTCCGAGGATGCGGTCGCGCAGTCGTTGCCGACGGATCCGGGCTTGCCGGCGGTTGACCTCTGGCTGGAATATCACGGCATGGTACCCCGCGAGCACCTGTACCTTGCGACGACACGCATCTCGTGGCGGTCGATGCGCGGTACGCCCCATTTCTGACGGGGGTGTCCAATCTTCTGGCATCCCCGTATCGGGAGGGGTGGTTGCTGGCCGCGTTTGACGGGCCGCGGCTCGTCGCAGCGGTCCTGAGTTTGCGCCACGTCCTGGCGGCTGACGCCGTGGGTCGGGCTGCGGAGGTCCTCGCGACGCCTGTGTGACCCGGCTGACCGCCGGGTGTCGTGCCGCGCATTCGTTCTGCGAAAGACGGTCTATGTCAAGGATGTGGATAACATCGATGAGTGATGACGGATTGTCAGGGCGCGTGGAGGCCGCGCGACACGGAGCGGTCACCCGTGGGCGATCGCCAACGTGCAAAACTAGGGCTCCCCGGGTTACGCGGCGTGCCGGGCCCGGTCGGCTAAGAACCGAGCTTCGTCGTAAGACTGGCGGGTTTTCCACATTCGGAACAGAATCCGCAACCAGACGTTGGCTAAGGCCCGGAGGGCCGCATGGTGACCATGTCCTCGCGCCCGGTATTGGTCGTAATATTGTCGGGCCCACCCACACCGGGACAAGGAGGTGAAGGCGACTTGATGGATTGTCGCCCGCAAACGCTTATCGCAGGCACGGCGCATGTGCACGCGTTTGAGCTTGCCGCTTTGGTACAGGACCGGACTCGTGCCCGCCAAGGCTTGAACGGCCTCTGCCCGTTCAAACCGGTCCCGGTCGGGACCGAACCCGGCCTGGAGACGAGCCCCCAACGTGACGGCCACGCCGGGCAGGCTCATCCAGAGGTCAGCATCCGGGCTCGCCAAAAAAAGCTCTTCGAGATGCTTCTGCAACGCCCGTTGCTCGGTCTGCAACGCTTGCAGCTGGGCGACCAGGGCGCGGACGGCCCAGACCTGGGCGCGGCGTTTGCCCGGCGACGCCTCCAAGACGCGTTGCTGCAGGATCCCCCAGATACGCGGGGCCTCTTGGGCCGCTCGGGGGTATCGGTGCTGCCGCAGCCACGTTATCAGATCGCTGACGGTCAGTTGACGCGCGTCCTGGGGGTCGGGCCATGCGGCCAAAAACGCCAAGGCCACGGGCCGGCCGATGTCGGCAAACGCGGCCAGCACTTGAGGATAATAGCTCTTCAGGGCGGCCGTCAATTGATTCGTCAAACGGGTGGTTTGGTGGGTCAACGTTTCGTCGATTCGGGTCAACTGGCGCAATTCGACCCAGTCCTCGTCCGCGGTCCGTCCAGCCCAATCGAGCCAAAATGGCGGCATCCAGGCGATCGGTTTTCGCCCCCGAGGGCTTGCGTCGCGCATCGGACACTTTGGGATTGACCGGGTAGACCCAAAAACCCGTCGTACTCAACCAATCGACCACCAAGCCTTGCGACGTCTCGATCACGACATGCACGTCCGTGCGGACGTGCTGCGCCCATTCGAGCAGCCGGCCTTCCAGTGTCTCCAGCGCGTCTCGGGTGTGGGCGACTTGCCCGACCCACAGGGTATGGCCGGGCTGGTCTTGCACGACCACGTCGTGATGCCCGTCCGCCCAGTCCCAACCGACGACAATTTCCATCCTCGCATCCTCCTTCGTCAGGGGTTCCCAGGACACACGAGTCTTATTTCTCACCAGCCTTGGTCGCATCGGACAGGTCGACCGGTCTATGAGTGGTTCCTGGGGTCACAAGGTATCCCGGAAAAGCCAATCTTTCCGAAGCGATCGGGTCGCGAGGAGTGCAAGCTTTTTCCGGGAACGATGACGTCCATCGATTTCTATGATGGACAAAAGCGTAGGACGAGATCCAGTGGCTCGTCACAATTTTTGGACCAAGTTATCCACCACTGAGATTAACAAATAAGGAGTGCTGTAGATGCGCTGTACGGTTGCCCAGGATCAGGCCGCCCACGCCTTACGCCACCTGATCCGCGTCCTCGCCGCCCAAAACCCCGTGCCGCTGTTAGCGGGTGTCCAACTCGATGCCACCGGCGACGGTTTGCGGCTCACCGCAACCGATCTCACCCACCATGTCGTCGTCGAAATTCCTGGGACCGTCGACGAGCCGGGCACGATCGTCGTTCCCGGCACGCTGTTGCATGATCTGGTCCACCGGCTGGCCACCGCCACGTTCTCGGTGGCCTTGTGACCCTCGTGGCCACTCCGGCAGACATTCGACGGCAAATGGTACGCCTCGGCTTTATTGCGTCCGATGAGCAACTGTGCATCACGCCGACCCAGCTCGCCGGCAAGAGAATGCCCCATTTTTCGTGGAAATTGAAACTAGCGATCCCGATGGCTCTCTGGTTTACTAGAGAGGTCTAATCCATCATGAAGGAGGAATCGCTAGTGGCTTCCAGTATAACGAAAAAGTCCCGCTCGGAACAGACGCTGACCGTGCCGTGGGTAGACATTCTCCAGGATGCGGAAGACGGCTTATTGGCGCTGTCGATCCGGGTCGGATTGCAGGTCTTGCAACAGATGATGGCGGCCGAGGTGGAGCAGTTAGCGGGGCCTAAAGGACGTCATGATCCGCAACGCCAAGCGGTCCGACACGGGACCGAAGTCGGGAGCGTCTTTTTGGGGGATCGCAAAATCTCCGTTTCGCACCCACGGGTGCGGGCAGCCGATGGCTCGGAGGAAATTCCGTTAGACACCTACCATCAGTTTCAGGACCCGACGCTGGCGACCCAAGCCGTACTGGAACGGATGCTGTATGGCTTAGCGAGCCGCCAGCAGCGCCATGCCGATGCCGCCTTTGAATCCGCGATGGAGCAGCCGGGCCCCAGCAAAAGCACGGTGAGCCGGCGCTTTATCCAAGCCACCCAACAGGCCCTCGACCGCTTCCTCCAACGCCGGTTGGATGACCGGACGTGGGTTGTGGTGATGATCGATGGTTTGCGCGTGGCCGACCACATGGTGGTCGGGGCCTTAGGGATTGATGCGGAAGGCCACAAACGCGTACTGGGATTGGTGGAAGGGGCCACCGAAAATCATACCGTGGTCACGGCCTTATTACAGGATCTGATCACCCGCGGCCTGACGGCCGCGCACGGATTACTCGTGGTCATCGATGGCGCCAAGGCCTTAGCCAAAGCGGTGCGCGAGGTCTGGGGGGATCGCGTCCTCATCCAACGCTGCCAAATTCACAAGCAACGGAATGTGCTGGACCACCTGCCGAAATCGGCCGAAAATCGTGTCCGCCAGCGCTTACGGAAAGCGTATCAAGAACCGGATGCGGACAAGGCCGCCCAGGCATTAGAAGCGCTCGCGAAAGAGCTTGAACGGGACCATCCCGGCGCCGCCGGGAGCCTCCGAGAAGGGTTGGAAGAGACCCTCACCGTGCAGCGTTTGGGTCTTCCGGGCCTCTTGCGCCAAACGTTGGCCAACACCAATGCCATGGAATCTCTTAACAGTCAATTTCGGACCCATGCGCAGAACGTCAAACATTGGACCAATGGGCAACAAGTCTTACGCTGGTTGGCGTCGGCGAGCTTTTTCATCGAAGACACGTTGACGCGGATCCCGGGCTATCGCGAGATTCCCGTGTTGCAAACGGCCTTAAAATCAGCAGTGGCGCATAAACCCGAACAAAAAACCGAGCAAATCGGTTAAATCATGAGAAAGGATACGCTAGCGAAATTCCACGAAACCTGGGACAACCTCCGCCGGCAATGCGCCCCCTGGTGCGTTGCAAGTCTTGATGTCGACGGACATTGTAGGAACACGGCGTTACCGCACTCCCGACGGTCAAATGATCAAAGAAGCGGACCATGCCGCTCTCATTGCAGAAGTTGGTTGGAATTCGCACACCCACCAGCTGACGTTGGTGTTAGCCTCCGACCTTCCGGTGTTGTTCGGATCTGAATTCATCGAGGACGTCGACTAGAGATTCCCGAAAAGGAGATGGGATCCCATGGGTGCTCGACCCTTCTTTGCTTATGCCGAGGCGTCCGATGTGCAGGAAGCCTTTCGGGCCGCCGTCGCGGAGGCTCAGTGGCTTTACGGCCATTCCGGGGATACCGGTACGATTGCGGAAAAGGACGCCGTGCGCGTCGTGACGCCGCCCCGCCCCATGACCGATGACGAAACATGCGTCTGGGCGGAGACGCTGTTAAACGAAGGCCCCGACGATCCGCAACTCGACTGGATCGAAGATAAATGGGCTCCCGCCGCCGCTGTGCGCCTGAACGCCGGCGGTTGGCTTTTCTTTGGGTGGGCGGCATCTTAACCGGACTCGGCTTCTCGCCGGGCCCGTTCCAGAACAGGAGGGGTCAGGAATGCTCGACGTCTATGTCACGGGCCATCGAGAAGGCGTCTGGGTTGTGCGGGCCGGGCAGCGTTCTGGCCCCTTGACCGAGTTCGGCGCCGTTTTGGAGGCTTTAGGGCCGCCAACCGCGAACACCGAGGATTTGGCCGACATGGCCTATACGTTGTTACAGCCCGATGCCGACGGTGACCGGCTACCGGCCGCCGACGAGACCCCCCGGACACGGGCGCGGCATCGGCTGGCGCGGTGGAGCGCCGCGTTGGGTTTCATCGACGAAACTTTTCCGACGCCGCCCCAGTTGCCCCCCGTCCCGGGGAGTTGTGCGGCGGATGCCAGCTTCTCTGAAAGGAGTCCGGATTATGCGCGATTCGCTATGGCTGACGTTTACCGAAGCGCTAGTGGCCGGTCAGGTCGCCACCGCTCGGACCGCCGGGGTATCCTTGGCGGCGGCCTTGGCGCGCGCGGGCCATCCCGGTTTAGCCCATCGGGTCATGACGGTGCTGGACACCGTCGATCCGCCGCAGCCGACCGGCGGCCCGGTCGTGCGGGGATCGCCGCCCCCGTCTTGGCGGTGGGCTCCGGTGCTACGGCTCTTCCTCGCAGGTCCTCAGGATACCGACGCGGTGCGGGCGCTGACTGCGGTCGGTTACGAGATCGTGCCTGCGGTTGACGCCGTGGACGCGGATGCCGCAGATGCCCTGCGCGTCAACCTGTGTCGCCTGGTTCAACAGGCAACCGGGGTCGCGTTGCTACCCGGTTGGCAACACGAATCTGAGGCTCGCCTCGAAGCCGTGGTTGCCCGCCGGCTGGGCCTTGCGGTTCATCCCGTTGCCACATGGCTGGCCTGTTCGCCGGGGCGATAAGAGACGCGGCGGCTTACCCCGTCCATCGCTGAATTATGTGGAGGTGATACGGCATGGCCTTAACGGTCACGATGACGAAGGAGAAAGAAACCAAAAACACGGTGCGGTTCCTTTTTAGCCCCTTAAGAAAGCATGACAAAAGCGATCTCTCTTGATACCGTAAAAACAGGTAAAGGAGAGGCTATGATTCCGATGAGTCAAACCTATGCACCCGAATTTAAACAGCAAGTGGTACGCGAAGTACGAGAAACCGGTAATGCGGCCCTGGTAGCCCGGCAACATCAGCTGAACCCCTCCATGGTGCGCCGCTGGGTCCGGGAAGCCTTAACCGCAGAATATCCGGATCCGCAAGCCTTGTCGTTAGCCGAAGAAAACGTGCGCCTAAAGCGGCTGTTAGCGGAGCGCGACCTTCAAATTGCGATGCTCCAGGATTTTCTCCGCAAAAAGGGGATGCGGTGGTGACAGAATTATGTGAACAGGTGCATGCATGGGCTGAGGCGTACCCCCAGGTGCCCCTGCAAGTCTGGTGTGCGACCGTGCATCTCCCGCGCGGGAGTTATTATGCCTGGCGCCGGCGGCAGCTCAACCCGTCCGAAGACCGACGGCGCGCGGCCGTCGGCCGCGCCCCTGTGGGCTATAGCACCACCCAAACCGGGCATGCGGTGTCCGACGACCAAATCATGGCGTGGATTCTGGCCATTTTGGAGCAGGAAAATCCCTGGTATGGCTATCGGAAAGTCACGGCGGTCTTACGCCAACAGTATGGGTTGATCATCAATCCGAAAAAGGTCTATCGGCTGATGAAGGCTTGGCACTTGCTCTGGCCCGATCGCCCCCCGAAATCGCGCTATCCGCGCAAATTGGCCCGGAATTGGGTCATCACGCGACCGAACCAGCTGTGGCAAACGGACATCACCTACGGATATATTGCGGGCGAAGACCGTTTTTTCTACGTCCAAGCGATTTTAGATGTCTGTGACCGGAGTATCGTGGCCTATCACATTGGGCTGACCTGCCGGGCGGCGGACGCCGCCCAGACGCTTCAACGAGCCGTCCAGGCCCGCCAGACCGAATGGGGTCCGGAACCGCCCGTGATTCGCACCGATAATGGCCCTCAATTTACGGCTCACGTGTTCGAAGCCCAGTGTCAAGCCTTCGGCTTGACCCACGAACGGATTCCCGTGGCGACGCCGAACGCCAACGCCTATATTGAGGCCTGGCATGCCCTGTTAGACCGCGAATGTCTGAGTCAGGAATTTGCGACCTATGCCGAAGCCTACGCGGCGGTCACCCGGTGGATTGCGTTTTATAACCAGCGCCGCCTGCACGGAGCCTTAGGGTATCGGTCTCCTGCCCAAATGCGGCACGCCGTGGCGAACGGCCAAGCACAGTGGACCCCGTTGTGTGCGTAATCGCCCCAAAATGGGAGCGAATGCCCTAGAGAGAACGCTCGTGTCAAAAAAACGGGGGCCAAACCGGGCCTATGTCTGGTTGGTCCTGTTGGGACTGTGGGCCGAGGCGTTGGGAGTCGCTCGGCGGTTTCGCGCGAATACCGTACGACAGCGCACGCACGCCTGTTGGAAAGTCGGGCAGTATGTGTGGGCCGATGAACTGCCATCCCCGGACGCCGTCCAACGCTATCACCCTCAGATCCTGTTATGGGATCCCTAAAATCCTTTCAGGACAAGGGATTGCAAAACTGGGGATCACTCAGAGTTCCATTAACGGTAACACGGACGGGTTTTCAGTAACTTGGGATTCATCGACATAGCAACCTGAAACGGAAGCGCTAAGCAGACTGTGATGAATGCAGCACCTACTCGGGTGCCCTCCGGCTTGGGCTAGACCTCTTGTTGAGCATGACGGTCTGACCCCATAGGCTATCAATGGGGCGCTCGACTCCCTAGCAGTTTGTGTGCGTAGTCCCGTTATTAGACCATGGGAGCCCTGGGGGAGGGTCCGTGCTTCGGGAGGGAAGACGTGGGGGCCTTAGACACACCGCGCTTCCCAACCGCCGGTGGGTCGTTGCCACCAGCCGGTCCGGAGGATCTTGGCCAAATTGGCCACCGCACAATGCAATCGCCAGTCAGCCCGGACGGTTGCCAGGCCCCGCGCGAGGAACTGGCGACCCCGCTTTGCCGCTATCCGACCACAGGTTCTACGGAGACTCGGGACCGTCTCCCTTTTAGGGCATTCCATGCTTATTTACGCTGTTCTTCTTAACCCCGCATGACACTCCTTAAATCGGCCAACAGGCCAACCCATTCTTGACCTTAGATAGACCGGTCTGTATACTAAAATTGTTTAGGAGGAAGGACTCTCATGTCAAGTGAAGTTCGCGAGCGCATCCTTGATACCGCATCTCGGCTTTTCTATGCCGAAGGAATCCGCGCCGTAGGGATCGATCGCATTGTTGCGGAATCGGGCGTCGCCAAAATGAGCCTGTACAACCACTTTCGGTCCAAAGACGATTTGGTGGTAGCGCACCTGGAACGACGCCATGAATGCTGGAAAGAGTGGTTTCAAGCCGCGCTCAGTAAACGGACGATACAGCCTGGGGAGCACGTGCAAGCCTTGTTTGATGCGTTGGGGGAGTGGATTTGGCAGAACAATGCACGGGGATGTCCGTTTATCAATGCGACTCTGGAACTCGCCGATCCCAATCATCCGGCACAGTCCGTGGCGGACCGTCACCGCGCTTTTGTGCGCGACTTTATTGCCGAACAATTACGCGCTGACGGGATCCCGCCGGCTCAGCAGCTTGTCGATCAGTTAAGCCTGTTGATGGATGGCGCGATCATTGGTTCGGTGATGGGGAGCGTTGACGCGACACGGCGGGCAGCCCAGATGGCTGATGAAGTGATTCGGGCGTACAGGCATGACCCTCAGCGAAACAATCCAGAACCCAAATAGGGAGAACGAACCATGCCAAATATTAAGCGTAGCCATTTTCAGTCTAATCCAAATTTCAAGGCTTGCTTTGCCGAAACGCACCAGACCGGTGTTCTTGATGCCAAGACCAAAGAGTTGATGCACTTAGCGTTAGTCCTTGCGCTCCATTGTGAACCCTGAGCGGTGAATCACTTCGCAGGTGCGAAGAAATTAGGGGCCACGGATGCAGAAATTAGCGAGACGATTCAACTGGCCGCATCGGTCGGGGTGGGCGTCATACTAGCCATGGCGGATCGGGCCGAAATCGCCTCAGACAGGAAATTTTTCTGGTGGCGTCCTCCTCGTGAAGCCAAACCTGAGTAAGTGCGGTGTTGGGCGAGTTACGACAGCAACAGGTGGTTCAAACCGAACGAGGGGTGATCCGGGTACGCCTGGACGCCGTCAAATCCTGGATGTCTTCCGGCATGCCGTGAATGGGAGAGGAGAAGCGCATGCTAATCGTGTTCGATGCGTATGGCACACTGTGGGATGTGACTGCCCTCGAGGTTCGCTGTCGAGAGGTAGTAGGTCCTGATGACGCGGGGCCTACCCGGGTGCTTTTACGAACGGCGATCCCGCCATGCTGGCCCAAGGCGTAAGGCATTTGCACTGGGAGCAGGTGGTGGATGATGTGGTGAGTGTAGATCAGGTGCGGCGATATAAGCCGCATCCAAAAGCGTATCAATTGATTTGCGACAAATACGGGGTCACGCCCGACGCGGTGTATTTTGTCTCGTCCAACGGCTGGGATGTTTCCGGCGCCGCCCATTTCGGGTTTCGTACCGTGTGGGTGAATCGGCGCGACCAGCCGTTCGAGCAGTTGGACGTACGGCCTTTTTCGGTGGTGCGTCAGTTGAAGGAGCTTTTGTCTGTCTTTTCGGAAGGGGCTCAACCGTAATGAGAAAAGCCTCCAGAAGATCTCAGACAGGTTTGAAATCTCCTGGAGCGTGAATTGCTCGGCGGACCCGTCGGTTTGACCGTACCGGCTGTGCACACGAATATAACACGATTGCCAATGCGAGGAGACGTTTCATCAGGTTGATTCCGTCACAATGGGCAAACGTGTAATGTGGCTACAAAACAAACAAGAGGCCTTGAATCTCCGGGATTGGGCCAGCGCATTTAAGGAATATCCCTGGTTAAATTGTTCTGATGCGTCCTTGACGTCTCTACGGCATCCGTTGGCCCAATCCCGTATTGCATTGATTAGTGCCGGGGGCTCTCGATAGACGGCCAAGAGCCGTTTGACACCGAGACCCCGTTGGGCGACTATTCCGCTCGCGTGGTGGCCGGTTCTGGGCCTCTTAGGCGGTGGCGCGCCAATCTTCGACAATATGACGTGACAGCCCCGCAGGAGGATTACAACAGTAGCGTTGGCTGCCCAAGGTTTCGGCTTATGCCCCGATTGTGGCGCAATCGCTGAAAAATCTCTAACTTTCCGGGTTAACCTGTTTGACCCCCTCTTGGCTTGCACCGAAGAAAAAGAGGCAAACCGCCTCTTTGGACTCACGCCTGAACCCAAATATCTTTATAATCCTAAAAAGCCTATTGAACAGATAGGAAATGTAGTATATTATCGATCCGTAGTCCCAGAAGGGATTGGGAGGAGGGAGCCGATATCCATCGGATTGAAGAGATTAAACGGTCCAGTCGTCACTTGCGGGGAACCGTATTTGACGAACTCTATCACAATCCGGACCCAGGTCTGTCTGAGGCCAATCGACAATTGGTGAAGTTTTTCGGAATGTACCAGCAACGGGATCGGGACCGGAAAACCTCGCTGGATGAGGCTGTCTATACCTTTATGGTTCGTATCGCCACCGCTGCCGGTAGTCTAACGGCGGCCCAGTATACGGTATTGGATGCGCTGGCCCAGGATCTGGGGCACGGGTCGTTACGGCTGACGACCCGTCAAGCGGTACAGATCCATGGGGTGGCCAAAAATGACCTGCCGGCTCTGGTTCAGCGTTTGACGGCGCACGACCTGACGAGTTTAGCGGGGTGCGGCGACGTTGTGCGGAATGTGGTGGCCTGTCCCTGGCCGGATTTTGGTGGACCCCGAGATCGGGTCCGGGCCATGGCCCACTTGTTGTCGGACCATTTCAAACCTCAGACTCGGGCGTATGTGGAATTGTTCGTGGCAGGACAAAAGGTTTGGGAAGCCGCCGAGGATGAGCCGTTATATGGCGAACAGTATTTACCGCGCAAGTTCAAAATTGGGCTGACTGTGGCGGGTGATAACTGTATCGATGTGTATAGTCATGACGTCGGTTTGGTATTTCATCCGGCGACCGATCGGTGGACGGTGCTGGTGGGTGGGGGGCTAGGACAGTCGCAAGGCGTGGCCAATACGCATGCTGCCCTGGCTCACTCTCTTGGGACAATAACGACAGAAGCGGTTCTGCCGGTGGTCGAAGCGATTGTGACGGTGCAACGGGACTTTGGTCGCCGGGATGATCGGAAATTTGCCCGTTTGAAATATCTCATCGAGGACTGGGGCCTTAATCGGTTGCGCGCGGCCGTGATTGAACGCACCAAACGGGCGCTCGACCCCCCCGTGCCGCTGGATTGGGATCCGGAGACAGATCACCTCGGACTTCACGACCCCAAGGTGGTGGGGGTATGGCTCCCCCAAGGGCGCATTCGCGATACCGCCACGATTCCCTGGGCACGGACCCTCCGGCATGTCATAGCCCAGTACCAACCCTGCCTACAAATTACGCCGCAACATCATTTACTACTGGTTTGCACTGAGGCTGAGGAGGCGGGAGCAATCCGCGCAGCATTAGTGGACGGGGGGATACCGCTTCCCGAGACATTGTCCCCTATCCGTCGCTATGTCATGGCATGCCCGGCCTTGCCGACCTGCGGACTCGCCTTGGCGGAGGCCGAACGGGTGATTGACGCCGTGGTGGCTCAAATCGAGACCAAATGGCAAGAAGTCGGATTATCGCCAACCGATTTGCGCGTGCGTGTGACCGGCTGTTCCAATAACTGTGCGCGATCGTTTTTGGCCGAAGTGGGGTTGGTCGGGGCCGCGCCGGGCCGGTATCACGTATATGTGGGAGGCACGGTGCGCGGTACGCGGTTGGCGCGCTTGTTAGAGGAGCGGATTCCATTGGATGCGGTTCCCGACGTGTTGGAACCGATCTTTCGTCAGTATCGCGAAACGCAGGCGCCACAAGAACGGTTTGGGGACTGGTGTCAACGCATGGCTGTTGGACGCCCGCCGCGGCAGGATCTTCTGGAAGGAGCACACCATCATGGATAAAGCATTGGACGTTGACGCTTATGCGGCCCGCTGGGAAACCGCCCATCCGCGAGACATCTTGGCTGAGGTAGCCGGTTGGGGTGGGCACTGGACGTTAGCGATGAGCTTTCAGCGGGAAGACACGGTCATTTTGCACTGGGCCACGATGGTCGGCCTCTCGTTCGACGTGTTTTGGTTGGATACGGACCTTTTGTTTTCCGAAACCTACGCGTTTTATGAAACGGTTCAATCCCGGTATCCCGTCCTGTGGCGGCGCATTCGCCCCGCCTTGTCCCTGACGGATCAGGCAGCTCAATACGGGGAGGCGTTATGGCAGCGGGATCCTCATTCATGTTGTTTCCGGCGCAAGGTCGAACCGTTGTTCGAGGCGTTGGCTGGCTATGACGGGTGGATTACCGGCATTCGCCGAGAGCAAAGCCCGACACGAGCGCAGGCACCGATAATTTCTTGGGACGACCGCCACGGTTTATATAAGCTCAATCCTTTGGCGACATGGACTACAGGGCAAGTCCAGGCTGTGACGGAAGACGAAGGAATCCCGGTCCATCCATTGCATTCCCAGGGATACCCCAGTCTTGGGTGTGCTCCATGCACCCGGCCAACACGGCCGGGGGAATCTCTCCGTGCCGGACGATGGGAAGGATGGGATAAGTTCGAATGCGGAATTCATCAATAATCGTTCACCAAGGGCCTCCGACGGTGATTCGGCTTGACCGGGATCGCACCTGGGATGCGGTGTGTTTGGCCCGGGGGGTCTATGTGCCCTTAGCCGGGTTTATGGGGAAAGCCGATTATGAGGCCGTATTACGTACCATGCGCCTGACCGACGGCCGCCTTTGGCCATTACCCATCACGTTGCCGGTGCCTGATCCATCATGGGCCGCCTTGAAAGTCGGTGATGTGGTGGAATTGGCCGGTGCAGCGGGATTTTCCGGTCTCTTGGAAGTAGCCGAGACGTTCCGGCGTAACCTGGCTGCTGAAGCCGACTTCGTTTACGGGACGCGGGAACCTGCCCATCCCGGCGTTAATCGGTTGCTGGCCGAGCCTGAAGGGGCCGTCGCGGGTACGGTAACCGTCGTTCGGTGGCCGGCGCGTGCTTTTCCGGAGCTTTATTGGCCCGATGAAGTTCAATCGATGCTTCAGAAGCATCGATTTCGGTCGGTAGCGTTTTTTCAAACGCGCAATCCTTTACACCGTGCGCACGAAATGTTGTTAAAAATCGCCCTGGAGCAGGTTGACGCACTTGTCATTCATCCTCTTGTTGGTCCTACTAAATCCGACGATGTGTCGGCTTCGGTTCGTATGGATACTTATCGGGCGTTGATCGCGAACTATTTCCCCTCTCATCGGGTTTTCCTGGCTGTCTTTCCGGCCGGAATGCGATATGCCGGACCTCGGGAAGCGTTATTTCATGCGATTGTCCGTAAAAATTACGGGGCGACCCACGTGATTGTCGGCCGCGATGCGGCGGGCGTGGGCGCGTTTTACCCACCGGATGCGGCCCGGAAGTTGGTCGCTGACTATGCGACGGAGATCGGCGTGACACCCCTGACCTTTGATGCGTTCGGATATTGCCCACGGTGCGACGGCATTGCGTCGGCCCGCAGTTGTCCTCATCAATCAGCCTGGGTCACCTTGTCAGGAACCGAATTGCGTCGTCGTTTAATCGGAGGTGAGCCGATTCCGGCCACCCTAATACGGCCCGAAATCGCCAGCATTTTGCAAGAAGCGTATCGTATCCCTCCGGAGGAGGTCTGACATGTCCTCGGGCTTTTATCCCGTATTATTGCGCATAAAGGGGGCGTCGGTGGTTGTGGCGGGCAGCGGGCCGCAGGCAGCTGCCAAGGTGGAGCGGTTGGTGGCGTCAGGAGTATCCGTGACGTTATTGGCACCGAAGCCCGGACCGGCTTTAGAGGCGTGGAGCGGGCAGACGATGGTTGAGGTGGCGCGCCGATCCCTTTCGGAGTCTGACGTGGCGGGCACACGCATTCTGTTTTTGGCGGATGAAGCGCGTGCCCTCGCTCCGGATATTTGTCCTCTGGCCGCCCAATATCGGACCTGGGTTAACGTCGTGGATAGTCCGGTCTGGTGCGATTTTTACTCGATGGCTCAGATGCGGCGCGGCAATTTGCTTATCGCGGTTGCCACAGCGGGACGTGCGCCGGGTATGGCGCGTGCTATTCGCGACCATATAGCCCGGGAGTTGGGTCCCGAATGGGAAGCGCGAATTGAGGACGCGGCGCGCCGTCGCAAGGAGGAAGGGCATGCCTAAGGGTCACGTATCGCTTGTGGGAGCGGGTCCCGGTGCGGCCGACCTCGTGACCGTACGAGCTGCGGAACGACTTGCTGAAGCGGATGTGGTGCTGTATGACCAGTTGGTCCCTGGCGCCGTCGTCGATGCGTGGGCGCCGCAAGCCTATCGCGAATGTGTCGGCCGTCGGGCTCAGGGACCGCCTTGCCCCGTGGAAACGGTGGTAAGCCAACTCGTAGGGTACGCGCGGAAGGGCTTGGCGGTGGTTCGTCTCCATCAAGGGGATCCCGGCTTATACGGACGGGTCGCTGACGAAATCCTGGCCTTGATTCATGCAGGAGTTCCCTGGGAATGGATTCCGGGGGTCAGTGCCATGCTGGCGGCTCCGGCGGCGGCGGGCATCCCGTTAACCCGGCGATCCGCAGCTCGTCACGTTTGGGTGACGACCGCGCACACCACTGACGGTGTCGGGTTACCCCGCGTACCAAAGGATCCCGCCTGGACCGGGGTCATTTTGATGGGACGCGATCAACAGACAACCATTCGGGACGTGTTACTCGCCCAAGGGTGGGATCCGAACACGCCAGTGGTTGTTGTTGGAGCAGCATCGCAGCCGGCGGAAGTCGTCTACAAAACGACCGTGAGGGGATTGCCGGTGTCGATACCAGACTTTCTTCCGACGACCGTCATCGTCGGGGCGGCCGCGGAATTTCCCGTTAAGGAGGTGAGGCCGCCAAATTCTGTTAAGGGGTCGATGGACAAGGATTAGAGCGCTTATCTCAAAACAATGTCATTGTTAGGAGGTATCGTCATTGGACATCCAAACTGTGAGTTTGCCGCGTATTGGGGACCCGGCACCTGATTTTGAGGCCAATTCGACCTTCGGGCCCATTCGTTTTTCGCAGTATCGGGGCCGGTGGGTGTTGCTGTTTTCCCATCCGGCCGACTTTACCCCGGTGTGTTCCACAGAAATCATGGCCTTGGCCCGGCGCGCCCCGGAATTTGAGCAACGGGGTGTTCAGCTGATAGGGCTGTCGGTCGACAGTGTACCCGCTCACCTGGCCTGGACCAGGAATTTAGCGGCACATCTCGGGCATCCGGTTCCTTTTCCCATTATCGCCGATTTAGATATGACGGTATCGCGTCGTTACGGGATGCTGCACCCGGGCGAATCCACGACAGCCACAGTGCGTTCCGTGTTTTTCATAGATCCGGAGGGAGTCATTCGCGCCCTTGTTTATTATCCTTTGAGTACCGGGCGGAACATCGACGAGCTTTTGCGGGTTGTTGACAGTCTTCAAGTGACAGCGAGCCACAGTGTGTCGACGCCGGTAGACTGGAGGCCCGGGCAACCCGTGGTTGTGCCGGCGCCAGCCACGCAACAAGCCATTGAGACGCCAGACGACGCCCGACAAATGGGCCTAGAGTATCAAGAATGGTACCTCCGTTTTAAAACTATAGAGTAGGATTCTTGATAGGAGCCCAAGAATGAGGGCGGGTAGTACGTCACGGCGTATCTTCCCGCCCTCGGCTATCTACCCGAGACCACCGTTGTGGGCGAGCTATAACGAGGCCGAGGGTCACTGGGGCCGTCTCAAAAGGTATGTCGGCGGTGATCCCGTCCCTAAAATTTGCCCATTGTACCCCTCGTATTGAAGGAAGTAGGTTACGTTCCACCTCGTTTAGAGGGGTTCAAGTGGGAGAAAATTTTAGGGTCAAAGCCTTTTGACACAGCCCCGAGCCAAATGGTCAGAAGGGATTCTTCGCAAATTCTTTCACCCCTGGGAGTGGCATTACCGCGGCCATTTCCCGGCAGGCGATTTTCGTTGGGGGATATCCGGTGATTTTATGGAACAAATCTTCGGACGTTAGGCAATCTCGTTGATACAGGCAAATCCTTACATTAGCATGTGAACAGATCGGTGGTTATGTAAGCCGTGCGGAAACATGTATAGGGCAACTGAGAATCCCTGTTCAGCAGAAAGCGGGTCACCGCTTGGAGACCCCGCTATTAGCCGTGGTGGGAAAAGTGATTGACGATTGTCACTTACATGGCCGTTCCCACTATGCATCGCTGCAGGTGTTTTTGCGAAGTCAGGCGCCTTACGTCCCGTTTACGGGACGACACGGCATTAGTCACATCGTGCGGGCAGCGCGGAATCGTGAGAATTCGCCAAGAGCCGGGAAAACATAAGGAGTCCCACATTTTGCGGAACTCCCTGGCGTCCCGGCTTCTCGCCGCCGACCTCCCCTAACCTGTCATCTCCGGCGTTTTGGGGTAGGCCACAACAAAGACACCACTAAAATCTATCTCCCCACCGATACGGAACATCTGCGACTTTGCACACTGGGCCTCGAGGGTATTAAGATAACTCGGGAGGTGACCAGATGAGCGAACCCTATACGAGTCACTTTAGGCCGGGTAGAGGGGCGTTTGTGCACAAACGCGTGCCGTGTGTATTTGGTTAGGTGAAAATCCTCCATTTGGCCAAAAAATTCCTCATGATGCTGGGGAATTTTCTGTTCCAGATTTGGTATATCATGGGTAAATGCCTGCCCCCGGCAATGGGGCCTTCGGGAGGGCAGGCGTTCTCGGACTAACGCCCCTGGCAGCAAAATTCGTTTTCGGGGCCTTCAATAGCGTTTGCGCAAGACATCGAACGTATCGTGGCTGATTCCGTAAGGTGGCCTGTTACACCACCCGGCTTTCCTTGAAAAAGCAATTTCTTGCCGTGTTCACGGGGAGCCGCTTGACGACTACAAGTCAGCCCGTTGTCCGTAACTTTTATCTATGGATGTGAGAATCTGTCGGGTGGCTATGATTGTGCGGCATCGCGTAGTGGGTATCCGACGGGGAGGTTATTGTAATGGTTGATGAAGACAAACTTGCAGAAGCTCTGGTGACCTCAAGAGATGCGTCCAGAACCAATTTGAGTGCGTTACTTAAATGGTTGGCGGCATCAGGCAGTTCAGAATGATCGTCTATTATGGCCACCCAATCTTTCATCTGGTCACCGAGGAGATTCAATAAATCGGCAATATGTGACAGCGCATGTTCAACATTCTTTGTGGACTCGTGGATATCGCACATGTGATGCGCCTCCAATAATCAAGAATTTTAACGGACAGAGAAACGCTATTGGTAAAATGGTTCTGTCCGGCTGGAGATTCGTGCATTTCGGGCGTCGACTAAAGCCGTCAGCCATGTGTCCATGCCTAAAGACGTGCGAGCCGATACCCATATAAGGGGAATTTCGGGTCGAACCTCTTCAATGGCTTGGGAAAATACCTCGCGATTGAATCCGACTACATCGGCCAGGTCGATTTTCGTTACTAATGCTAGATCTGATGTACTTACCAATGTGGGATATTTTACAGGCTTATCTTCGCCTTCGGTTACCGAAAACAAGACGACTCGGTAGTCTTCTCCCAAATCATAACTGGCAGGACAGACTAAGTTGCCTACGTTTTCGATGAACAGAAAATCCAACTCCTTTAAATCCCATCCCATAATGGCGCGTTCGATCATGCTCGCATCCAGATGACATGTCGTGCCGGTAGTGATTTGGCGAATCGGAGCTCCGCTTTCGGCGAGCCGCTTAGCATCATTTTCCGTAGCCAAGTCTCCCACCACGGCGGCTACATTAAAATCGGGTCGAAGACGGATAAGAGTTTCGCGAAGCAGAGTTGTTTTACCGGAACCCGGACTGGACACCAGATTAATCACGAAAACACCGGCGGACCGAAATTGGTCGCGTAGATGGTGGGCGAGGCGGTCATTTTTTCTAAGCACGTTTTCTCGCACTTCGACAATACGGGGCTCCATCATGAACTAACCTCCAATGCCACGAGTTCCAATTCACGCCCGTGTCGAATATCTCCGCTTTTGGTATTGCATATGGGACATCGAAAAATGTGACTATCGGTCAAGGTTCGTTCTTCTTGACAGACAGGACAAAAAATTGCAATAGGCACATCTTCGATTTTTAATTGGGCGCCTTGCAGTACCGTGCCCTCGGTCGCAATATCCCAAGCAAATATCAGGGCATCCTTGACGACACCAGACAATGCTCCGATTCGAACACGAAGGGCCATGACCTGCATGTTGTGCTGATTTTCACCTATAGCCTCTTGTGCGACGTCAATTAAACTGTGGGCGATGGACAATTCATGCACGTTGACCAAATTCCTCTGCGAAGCGTTTTGCATAGGCCAAAAGATATCCGAAAGCCGGCTGTATAGTAGGATCGCCAATGGCCCGCATGAATCCCATTACCCCCACGCGTTGAGGCGGTGCTGTTTTAACGTCGTCCCACGCTTGTGACATGGCTCGAATCACTTTGCTGCCGACAATTAACGTATCCATGGCGACCTTCGTGTTAACTATCGACGTGACGGTTTCCGAGGTTTCGTTAAATGCTCCGGCGTTTTCAGGAACGCTTGTGCGAAGGGTTTCAATTACTTCATTGACGGCATCGGCGATTTCCGGGCCGCGGCGTAACACACCGATGAAAGCGTCCAGAAGATAATTGATTTCATCTAACCGATCGATGAGGCGAACTATCGAGGCAACTGTCGCCGGATTTGTCAGTTTTTCCTCAAGGCGCATTTCTTCCTCACGAACCATTGAAACGGCCATATTTCAACCCCCTAAAATGCACCGAATTTTGTGTAACTTGTTGTTGTTCCTAAATAATAGGGTACAACGAAAACGATAGTCAATCGCTCATGAACCACGATAACCCAAAATGAGGGCCATACCGACCGGGGTGTACCGCAGTGAAAAAAACACCGCAAATACAAGGGGTTTGGTTTGGATCGTGCATTTTAACATCAGCCTTTCTAACCCAAGAAACCTTAATATCCACAAAAACTGCGGAAATACCAATTACGAAATTTTATATACCCGCAAGGGTATTACCTGAAAGTAACGACTTGACAGACAATTCGACGGATATACATACTAAACGCATGTAATTCTTCTTAAACAAGCCCACGGAAATATCAAAACGGCTGAGTGAATGGCAGGGTTGGGCAAAAAGCTAAAGGGAGGAAAGTAGATGGCCACGGTAATATGGCTTCATGGCGGTGCATGTAACGGCAACACCCAGTCGTTTTTGAACGCGGAAGAGCCGACCGTTTGCGACCTGGTCACTGATTTTGGTGTAGAAATACTGTACCATCATTCAATTTCCATGGAATTTGGCGAACGTGCTCGAAAAGTGTTGGAAGGTGCATTAAATGGCAATCCTCCATTGGATATTTTTGTTCTTGAAGGAACGGTCATTTTAGGACCGGACGGTACCGGACGTTATGATATGTTTATGGGTCGGCCCATGAAAGACTGGGTCTGGGACATGGCGCATGCGGCACAGTATGTCGTCGCGTTGGGTGATTGCGCCTGCTGGGGCGGGATTCCTGCGACGGCCCCGAATCCCAGCGACTCGCGCGGGCTACAGTTTTTAAAGGACAAACGGAACGGCTTTTTGGGCCCTGATTTTCGTTCCAAGGCCGGCCTACCGGTCATTAATATTCCGGGATGTCCCGCGCACCCTGATTGGATTACGCAAGTCCTGGTAGCCGTGGCCTCGGGACGAGCTGACGATATCGCCTTGGATGAGTTGCAGCGGCCGCAAACGTTCTTTTCTACCTTTACCCAGACTGGATGCACGCGGGCGCAATATCATGAATGGAAAGAACCGGTTGAAGAGTTCGGTCAGGGCACCCGCAAAGGATGTCTCTTTTACGAACAAGGCTGTCGGGGTCCCATGACGCATTCCCCGTGTAACCGCATTTTGTGGAACCATCAATCGTCCAAAACCCGTGCGGGCATGCCTTGTCTGGGATGCACCGAGCCCCAGTTCCCCTTCTTTGACTTGATGCCCGGCACGGTTTTCAAAACCCAGAAGGTTTTGGGCGCTTTACCCAAAGATTTACCGCTAGGTACGGATCCGGTCACTTATGCGATGCATGCAACGGTTGCACGAATGGCCGCACCGAAGTGGGCCAAAGAAGATATGTTTGTGGTTTAAGAAGGGGGCGACACGATGAATTCCGAAACCAGGCAGATTGGTAAGAAAATGGAGATCGAGGTTCACGCGCTTGGGCGTGTTGAGGGGGATCTGGATGTCAAAGTTCATGTGGAAGATGGCGTAGTCGTCGATGCATGGACGGAAGCCAGTATGTTCCGCGGGTTTGAAATGATCCTCAAGGGAAAGGATCCTCAAGCGGGGTTGATCGTGACGCCGCGTATCTGCGGGATTTGTGGGGGGAGTCACCTCTATAAGTCGGTCTACGCCCTCGATACGGCATGGCAGACGGAAGTGCCTCCCAATGCGACATTGGTGCGAAATATTGCTCAAGCTTGCGAGACGATTCAAAGCGTTCCGCGATGGTTTTATGCGTTGTTTGCCATTGGATTGACACACCGCAATTATGCCAAGAGTCCGTTATATGACGAAGTGGTACGGCGTTGGGCCCCGTTTGTGGGCGAAAGCTACGAAATCGGCGTCACGTTGTCGAATAAACCGGTTGAAGTCTATGCTATTTTCGGAGGCCAATGGCCGCATTCCAGTTTTATGATCCCCGGTGGTGTCATGTGTGCGCCCACCTTAACCGATATTACACGGTCGATCTCGATTCTGGAATATTTTCAACAAAATTGGTTAGAAAAAGTCTGGCTTGGTTGCTCCATCGACCGTTGGCTTCAAAACCAAAGTTGGGATGATGTGCTCGGGTGGCTCGAGGAAAGCTCGTCGCATCAGAACTCCGACCTCGGTCTATTTTTGCGGTTTTGCATGGATGTCGGGCTCGACAAATATGGAGCAGGACCTGGGCGGTTTTTGGCCATGGGGACGTTTTTCAATCCCGATCGCTATCGGAGACCAACCATCGAAACGCGTAACGCTGCCTTGATTAGCCGTTCGGGGATTTATGACGGAAAGACCTTCCATGATTTTGATCAAGCGCGAGTGCGAGAAGATCACACCCATGCTTTCTATCGCGGAACAGGCTCTTTGCATCCATTCGATGGTGTTACGGAACCCATCGATCCTAACGAAGGCCGCCTCCTCGGAAAATATACCTGGGCCAAAGCGCCCCGCTACGACATTCCAGGCGTAGGCGAGCTGGCAATGGAAACTGGGCCGTTGGCACGACAAGTCATGGCCGGTCGACCGGGGGCCGAGAGTTGGCAGGACTATGATCCGTTGATGTTAAATGTGATCAACCAGGTCGGGCCGAGCGTGATGGTCCGCGTATTGGGACGAATGCACGAAGGCGTCAAGTATCTTAAGCGGGTCCGGGAGTGGTTATCTCAGATTAATCTGCATGAACCGTTCTACATTAAACCCCCGGAGCTTCCCGAAGGACGCGGGTTTGGGGCGACCGAGGCGGCTCGCGGTGCCTTAGCCGACTGGATTGTGCTTAAAGACGGAAAAATCGAAAATTATCAGGTTGTGACCCCGACCGCCTGGAATATTGGGCCTCGAGACCGGAACAACAATGTGGGTCCCATCGAGAAAGCCATGATTGGCAGTCCGGTGACGAATCCGGAAGATCCGGTGGAATTGGCTCATGTGGCTCAGAGCTACGATTCATGTTTGGTGTGCACTGTGCACGTCTATGATGCCAAGACCCAAAGAGAATTGTCCCGATTTGAGGTAGGGAGTGGTTCGTGTTGAGCACGGCGATGACCTGCATCATTGGATGTGGGAATCTCCTGCGAGGTGACGATGCGGTTGGGCCTCTGTTAGTCCGGCGGTTGTGGGAAACCGATTTGGCCTCTCGCGTCCGCTTGGTGGATGGAGGCACTGCCGGCATGGACGTCGCGTTTCAGATGGAAGGAGCTTCCGAGGTTGTTCTTGTCGATGCGTGCCGAACAGGCGCGGCTCCCGGAACGCTCTACGAAGTACCCGGTGAAGAGGTGGAAATTCCACCTCTCACCGGTACCAATCTTCACGCTTTTCGGTGGGATCAGGCTCTGGCGTTTGGGCGATGGCTGCTCAAGGATCGGTTTCCGCCCAAAGTGACGGTCTTTTTAATTGAGGCGGAACAAGTCGAACCCGGTGCTGCATTGTCTTCGTCGGTCTCTCAAACCTTAGAACGGCTTATTGGCATTTTGGTCACGCGTTATAAAGGGGTGCCGCCTCTAACCCATGAGAGTTGAGCTCACACGAACAGGTTGGTTGATATTTTACGAAGACGTGCAACGGTATATTCCCACGGAAGCGGTTCGGGCAGAGGTCAAACAAGGAGAGCTTCGGCTGTCGGCTGCTCGGGAGTCTCAGGTGGGGGTTCTGTTACTACAGCGGGATACCGGGCAAGACCGCTGTAGACTGCTGGTGTCCCAGGTCATCCCGGGGGATACCAAACCGGGGATTGGACGCGCCGAGTGGGATGAGTCGGTTTCGGCATTGCGAATCCCGCTCGGGACGTTTGGCCGATGGGGGTATCCGGACGAAGCGTTATTTGCGGAGGTGACCGTGGAAGCGGAGGACGGCCAGTGGGTGATATATGCCACTGTGTATTTTTCGGACGGCGCTCGCGTCCATCGTGTCGGACGCTATTTCACGGAAAAGAAAGCGCAAATGGCTGCTCGTATCATTTATGGCTCGATTAACAGAGACCGCGAAAATTTGCTTGAGGGGTGGTAACACATGTTAATACGACCGCAACCTTTGGGGGTATTTCCCGGCATCGTGGGCTCTTTGGTGTTGCCAACCCCTGAGATACCACCCGGACCGGATGTTCTGGCGGATGTTTTGCGCGGAAGGTTTCGTGAAATTCCGTTGGAATGGACGTTTTATCGGCAAGCAGTTACGAATGTCAGCGGTATTTCGGAGACCTTGGCAGACGACGCCGAAAGCGTCTATAACCGGTTTGTTTTGAATCCTACGGAAGAATCCTACCGGGCATGTGTTGAGTTGGAGGGTGACCTCAAAAAACTTTTCGAGGCGGTGGCCTGGAGATTAGGTTGGCCGTCTTCGGCACCCCCTAAACCGGGTGACACGGAAGGTGAAGTGCGCGCCTATCTATTGGCCACGCAAGCCCATTTCCTGTTGGACACCGGAGAGTGGTGGGAGGGCGTGAAATATTTGGACGAAGCTGTCGACGCCGCACGCTCTGTTTCACCGGTTTTTGCCGCGCGGCTGCTGGCGGAGCGAACGGGAATCGTCCGGACCCAAACGGGCGTTAGCGAAGAAATTGTTCAGGCATATCGAACGGCGTTGACACTACTGGAAGATTCTGCGTTTGATAGCGTTCGTGCGTACCTTCGGGTGGAACTGGCTTCGGCGTTGCAGGAAATGGCTAACGGACGAAAGAGCCTTTTGTTGGAAGCCGTGCATGAGTACCAGGAAGCCTTGAAATGGCTTACGCGAGAAAATGATCCTGAATCTTATGCGCTGGCGCAAATGAACCTGGCGTTGGCATATGTGACATTACCGTTGGATGGGGAGAAAGCCCGGCTGAGATCAGCGATCGCCGTTCAGGGATTTCGTGAAGCCCTGACAGTATTTACCCACGAGGCTTATCCTGAATTGTGGGCCAGCGCTACGTTAAATCTTGCCAATACCTTGCAGTACTTACCCTCTACACATCCTGAAGAAAATTTGTGGCAAGCCGTGAGTCTTTATGAACAAATTTTGGCGTATCGAAATGCGCAAACCAATCCGGTCGGTTACGCTCGTGTGTTGGCAAGCCTCGGGAACGCCTTGGCACATCTCGGTGCCTTCACCCGTGCGACTCAATTGCTTCAAGAAGCCCGCGGGTTTTTTGACTCCATGGGAGACCAGGATGGGGTCCAGGGAGTGGACGAAGTCCTGACGGAAATCATGGAACGAAGAGGGCAGTCCGGAAACGATTCGTTGTCTAAGGCAACACGATAAGTCTGCATCAGTTGCTTCTGAAGGGGAGAGAGCTATGCAAATTGAAGACCGGTTGGATGAATTTGAATCCTTGGCGCGACAAGTCGATGACGCGTTGTCGGCTGTTCAAAAATTAGATCAAACAGCGCAAGAGGCAGCCATGAAGCTTAAAGAAAGCCTCGAAGCATTTGAACGGTATGCATTAATTCGTTTGGTGCGTCGCATGCGGGACGATCCGGCCGGTAAGAACATTCTCTTGGACGCAGTGGGCGATCCGGCCATCTATGCCCTCTTTTTGGTTCATGGGATAGTCAAATCGGATATCCGCACCCGGGTATTTCAGGCGTTGGAACAGGTGCGCCCTTATATCAATTCGCACGGTGGTGACGTGGAACTTATCCGTGTGGAAAATCACACCGTGTTCGTCAAATTGCATGGCTCGTGTTCGGGGTGTGGGATGTCTAGTCAAACGCTTCACAACCTGGTGGAAAAAACGATTCAGGAACATGTTCCCGAAATCGAGGCAATTGAAGTAGAGGATGAGGAATCGTCTGGCGGGCAAGGCGCCTTCATTCCGTTATCAGCGATTAATTTAGGGGGGGATTGGATCCAAGCGCTCGAATATGCGGAAATGGTTAATGGCGTACCCTATCGGATTCATCGAGACGATATCGATGCCATAATCGTACGTTTCAACGAACAGGTCTCGGCCTATGTCAATCGATGCGCCCATATGCAGATGCCGGTCGACAAGGGTTTGGTAGAGGGGCATATCCTCACCTGCCCGTGGCATGGATATCAATACGATCTTAAAACGGGAGAATGCCGAACGGTACCAGGGCTACGATTGGACCCGGTTCCGGTAAGACTTGAGGGAGGCAGCGTATGGGTGCGTCCGCGCTTATGAATGTAAAACCTGTCCGGTGGTTAGGGGCTTCTGCTCCGGGTGGATTAATATTACCCGATGCGAAGCCGAAGCGAAATCAGTTATACGCGCCTCGCCATGTGTTTTTGGATGATCAATATCTGGTGGTGTCGGATTCGGGAAATCATCGGGTACTAATTTGGCGTGGGCTGCCCGCGGATGATCATCAGGATGCCGATGTCGTCTTGGGGCAACCGAATTTTGAAACGGAAGGTCCGGGGCTTCTTCACCTTCCCACCGGCACCGGGATTTGGGAGGGGCGATTATATGTAGCCGACGCCTGGCATCATCGGGTGTTAGTTTGGGAGCGTGTTCCGGAGACCATCAACGAACCGCCCAGCTATGCGTTGGGTCAGCCGGACCTCCAAGAAATTCGCCCTAATTGCGGGGGGGCGATTGGCCCTTTAGGCTTCTACTGGCCTTACGGCATTGCCTTTGTGGCGGGATGGTTTTTTGTTGCGGACACCGGAAACCGTCGGGTATTGGGGTGGAAGGGACTGCCGGAGGTTGGCCAGCCTCCGAATCTCGTCTTGGGGCAACCTGATTTTTATTCCGGACTCGAGAATCGCGGGCAAAGCGCGGGACCGAATTCGTTTCGTTGGCCCCACGCCATAACCGGAGACGAGCATACGCTTTACATCGCTGACGCCGGAAATCATCGGATATTGGGCTACTCGCCCTTACCCGATGTCGACGGTCCCGCCAATCTTGTACTAGGACAGAACACATATTACGAAACGCGCGAGATGCCGCATGTTCCCCAAGGGGCGCATCGGCTACGGTTCCCTTATGGGGTCAGTTTGGCTCACGGCATATTGGCGGTCGCGGACACCGCGAATAATCGCATTCTGTTGTTTACGGGTCCTCCGCGTACCGGAGTGGGTGTACCGGCGGTTGAGGTCATTGGCCAGACAAACTTTGAGGACAGCGGCGAAAATCGATGGAAAGCCGTAGGACCGGACACGTTATGTTGGCCTTACGGACTATGGCTGCATAACCATTTGTTGGCTATCGCGGATTCGGGCAACAATCGCGTGATGATTTGGCGTGTCGAAGAAAGTTCGCACGACACAAGTTGATGCACGGAATATTCGGGGAAGTCTAGTCCTAAATTCTAAAAATTGACCTTTGGGGGAGGAATTCTGATGTGCCTTGCGATCCCCGGCCGATTAATCGATGTGCCGGATAAAGACCAACCGTACGCGACAGTGGATGTATCAGGCGTTCGTCGGAAAATTAATGTGGAACTTTTAAAGCAAGAAGGCGTTCAACCAGGCGATTGGGTTTTGATTCACGTAGGGTTTGCGATGAGCAAGATTAGTGAAGATCAAGCGGAAGAACAGCTACGCCTGCTTGCAATGCTAGGCGAAGCCATGCAGGCGCAAGAAGAAGTCGAAGGGTATAAATTTGGTGAAACCTGAGCGCGATGTTTTTGGGCATGACTTTGGAGATGATTCAGCCACGGAAGGAGCGTGCTGGCGATGGAACTGGAAAGTTATGGACGTTGTACGTTAGACAGGGACGGGTGTTCGACGTGCGGTGATGTTGCGGTGCCGGTGCGGGTTGTCGAAGTTCGTGATTCCGAGGCGTTGGTCGAAGATCGGTTGGCTCAGCGCAGCTGGGTGATAGTCGATTTTGTACCCGATACCCAGGTTGGAGAAATATTGTTGGTGCATGCCGGTATTGCCATTGGTCGGGCGCAGGAGGAGTTATGAAATACGTTGATGAATTTCGCGATCCCGCGTTAATTGAATCGACGGCTGCCGAGATTCGTCGCATAGCGGATTCGAACCGGGTTTATCGCATCATGGAAGTGTGCGGTGGACACACGTTTTCGATCTATCGTTTTGGCCTAAATGATCTTTTGCCGCCGAATATTGAGTTGGTTCATGGCCCGGGGTGTCCCGTATGTGTCCTGCCCATGGGTCGTATTGATGACGGAATGGCAATTGCGGATGACCCGCGGGTTATTATGACGGCGTTTGGCGATATGATGCGGGTTCCGGGGCGTCGAGGAAGTGCGTTGGAAATGAAGGCGCGTGGCATGGATGTCCGAATGGTGTACTCACCGTTAGACGCCTTAAAGTTAGCAATGCAAAACCCTGATCGCGAGATTGTGTTTTTTGCGATTGGATTTGAGACCACCGCGCCCTCAACCGCATTCACGTTGATGCGCGCTCGTGCTTTAGGCCTTAAGAATTTTACCGTTTTTAGCAATCATGTTCTAATTATTCCGGCCATACGCGCCATTTTGGATTCTCCGGATATGCGGATCGACGGATTTATTGGGCCGGGACATGTGTCGGCGGTGATCGGGTGTCGACCTTACGAATTTGTGGCGCAAGATTACGGCAAGCCGGTGGTTGTGTCGGGATTTGAGCCACTCGACTTGCTGCAATCGATTCTTATGATCTTAAGGCAGCTGAAAGAGGGTCGCGCGGAGGTCGAGAACCAATACAAGCGAGTGGTGCCCTGGGATGGAAACGTGGCAGCACTAAAAGCCTTAGGGGAAGTCTTTGAGGTCAGGCCGTATTTTGAATGGCGTGGCCTCGGATTCATTTCCCAATCGGCCTTGAAATTACGGTCCGCTTTTGCGCCTTGGGATTCCGAAGAACGCTTCGTTGTGAGGGGTGTCCGTGTGACCGATCCGAAGGCGGCCCAATGTGGAGAGGTTTTAAAAGGCGTTTTGAAGCCGCATCAGTGCAAAGTATTTGGCCGTGAATGTACCCCGGAACACCCCATTGGAGCGCTGATGGTTTCGTCGGAGGGAGCGTGTGCCGCATATTACGAGCATGTGTACTTGCGGCAAGTGACCGGCGGGTAGAATGGTATGGCGCGCGGGAGAGGTATAGCGAGACGAAAATCAGTGAGGTGCACTCATGAAGACTCGAACGATCGGATTTCGGGATGCTCAAATTGAACTGGCGCACGGGGCGGGTGGGAAAGCCACCCGACGCCTCATTGAAGGGCTATTTGTGCCGTATCTCGATAATGAGCGGCTTGCTCAGCTGGCCGACGCCGCCTATGTTGAGGCGAATGGCCAACGGTTGGCCGTCACGGCGGACAGCTTTGTCGTAAAACCGTTAACGTTCCCGGGAGGAACCATCGGGGAGTTGGCCGTAAACGGGACGGTCAACGATTTAGCGGTCTCGGGGGCCCGGCCTATCGCCTTGCTTACCACATTCATTCTCGAAGCGGGTCTGCCGACCAATGTGTTGGAACCTCAGGTGGAAACTATGGCCCGGGCTGCCCAAAATGCCGGGGTACCAATTGTTGGCGGGGATACCAAAGTGGTGGAACACGGCCAATGTGACGGAATGTATATCACCAGTTCAGGATTAGGAGTGGTTGACCCGCGCGCTTCGTTATCGGCAAAATCGGTGCGGCCGGGGGACCAGGTCCTGGTATCGGGACCGATTGGAGATCACGGGATTACTATTCTCCTGGCCCGCGGAGATTTGGATCTGGAAGCTGATTTATCCTCGGACACACGTTCCGTGTGGCCATTCGTTGACGCCCTGCTTTCGGCATGCGGACCGCATCTGCGGTGGATGCGCGACCCGACACGAGGAGGGGTCGCTACGGCGCTCAATGAATTGGCACGGGACGCGGATGTGGCGGTGACGATTTTTGAGGAGGCCATTCCGGTCCGCGATCCGGTACGAGGGGCATGTGAAATTTTGGGGCTCGATCCGCTTCACATTGCGTGCGAGGGACAATTTTTGGCGGTAGTTGGTCCCGAGGCGGTTGACATTGCGCTGGCGGCCTTGCGTTCAGTTCCCGGTGGAGAAGGCGCGGTGCGCATAGGGGAGATCGGAACCGAACCGTCACGAACAGTCATTGGTCATTCGAGCTATGGCGGACACCGTGTCATTGATGTGTTGGTCGGAGATCCGTTGCCGCGAATCTGTTAGCGATCTTACGCGAGGGGGAGTCGACGACATTGGCGCAGGACAGGGCAGAATGGGTTTACGATCGCATGGTCAACCGCAATCCGTCAATTCGGAATTATTTTCGTGAGGCCGCTCCCTTGTTGGCCGACAGTTGTCGGCAGATGGCTGAGCGGTTTCAACAGGGGGGGCGCTTAATAGCTTTTGGTCAAGGTCCTTACGCTACCGATGCGCAACATGTGGCCGTCGAATTTGTTCACCCCGCTATCGTGGGGAAACGGGCGTTGCCGGCACTCGACGTATCGCTGGGGTTTAACCAATGGGTTCGTGCGCTCATACAACCGACTGATATACTCATGGGTTTTGGCCCCCCTAAAGGGGATCCCGTTATTGATACCACAATCAAGTGGGCCCGTGGGCATGGCGCTTTGACATTGGCGGTACCAGGAGGGGTCGGTGAGTATGCCCTGCCTACTGCCCCGGAGGACGAGTTTCTTCATCAGGAGATCATGAAGCTCTTGTACCATACCTTGTGGGAGACGGTTCATGTATTCTTCGAGCACCGAGAATTGGGTCATGCCATGGGTGCCGCGAGTTTTCTTTATCCGGGGCTGGGCGCGGTTCGACAAGATACGACGTCTATCTTGCGGGACGTAGCCGAATCGATTGGGGAGAAAGTCACGGAGAATCTTCAGTTGCGTGAACGCTTTGCGAGCGAGCAGGCGGTCGTGGTGGACGAGGTGATACGAGCGATGGCCGCGCGGGTTCATCAGGGGGGGCGAGTCATTCTTTTTGGCAATGGCGGATCTGCAACCGATGCAAACGATTGGGCGATGCATCTAATCGAGTCGGCTCCGTCTCATCCGGCTATTCCCGCCATATCGCTGTCCTTGGACCCTGCCGTTTTGTCGGCAGTCGCCAATGACGTCGGAGCCGAGGTGATGTTTTTACGCCAATTGGTGGCTCATGCACGGCCCCATGATGTTGCGATAGCGATTTCCACGAGCGGCGGTTCGCGCAATATTTTAATGGCTTTAGAAGAAGCTCGGCGTCTGGGCTTTTAACGGTTGCGCTTTTGGGCTATGACGGCGGCGAAGTTCTTCGACGAGGAGCGGCCGATTTGGCATTAGTGGTGTCGTCGGATTCCGTTCATCGAATTCAAGAGGTGCAGTCGTCAGCTTATCATGTGATTTGTGAGGCATTAAGGGAGGGTGTTTATGGTTGAATTATATGGTACCAGGTCCTGTCCCTACACTGCAGAATTGCGTGAGCACTTATGGTGGATTGGGAAGCCGTTTACCGAGTATGACGTGGAACAGGATTCTGAGGCGCGAGCGCGATTGGTTGCGTTGACGGGAGGGATTACAGTTCCGGTACTGGTCGAAAACGGAAACGTGGTTCAGATTGGATGGCGGGGTCAAGGATGTGTTGCCGGCGAAGCGTAAGCCGCAGAAATCCGGAGGCGTCGGTGACGAGGAGGATAAGAAAATGTCCGAGAGTCTCGTGGCTCGCCGCATTCTAATCCGGGGGGTAGTCCAAGGGGTGGGATTTCGTCCCTTTGTATATCGTCTGGCTCAGCGACTGCATCTTACCGGATGGGTACTGAACGGGACTGACGGCGTGGAAATTCATATTGAAGGGTCGGACGGGCGGGTGCAGTCTTTCATTGAAGCGCTTTGGCAGGAACATCCTCCGGCAGCGCAGATTGCGGCACTTGAAATTCACGAGGCGCCCTTTGACCATGGCACATCTTTTGACATCAAACCGAGTCGGGGGCAAGGGACCCCGGTCACTCGCATCTCGGCGGATTTGCGGCTATGTGCGGTCTGTCGCCGAGAAATGTCGGATCCTGATAATCGACGGTATCGTTATCCCTATATTAATTGTACGGATTGCGGTCCACGGTATTCCATCATTTTACGCTTACCGTATGATCGTCCCAATACGACGATGCATGCGTGGACTTTTTGCGCCGCCTGTGCCGCAGAATATCATGATCCCGAGAATCGACGGTTTCATGCACAACCGGTCGCGTGTCCGGAGTGTGGACCGCATTATGTGTTCCGGGACGCCGAGGGCGTTATCACGGGCGACGTGGAATCCATAGCGGCTGCGGCTCGAGCCCTATCTGAGGGGAAAATCGTGGCGATCAAGGGACTAGGCGGTTATCATCTCGCGTGCGATGCGTTAAATGTCAAAGCGGTGGAGGCTCTTCGGCAAAGGAAATACCGGAAAGACAAGGCATTTGCGATAATGGTACGCGATCTGGAAGTCGCCCAAACCTTGGTCACAGTTGACAAGGATGTCGAGGCGCTACTGACGTCCACGGCGGCGCCGATTGTTCTGGCTCCCGCGCGTTGTCACCTTCCGGGAATTGCGCCGGGTAATCGTCAATTCGGCGTCATGTTGCCATATACGCCCTTGCATTACCTGTTATACGATTATGGGGCGCCGCCCATCTTGGTCATGACGAGTGCCAATCGTTCCAGCGAGCCCATCGCCTATCAAGATGACGATGCCGCTGCGCGCTTATCGGGGATTGCAGACGGGTTTTTAATCGGTGAGCGCCCCATTGCTCGCCGGGTGGATGATTCCGTCGTTCAGATTGGTCCGTTCGGTCCGATGATGATTCGCCGCGCCCGAGGTTATGCGCCTTCGGTCGTCGCACAGCTTCCCGTGGTGTCTACGCCCATATTAGCGGTGGGGGCCGACCTCAAGAATTCCGTGACCTTAGTGGTCGAAGGTCAAGCGATGATGAGTCAACACCTGGGGGACCTGGAGCATTGGGCCGCTTTTGAATCGTTTCAACAAGCGATTGAGGATTTACGGGCGGTGTACGGAATCCGGGAGGACGATCTTGTTGTTGTACACGACATGCATCCCGAATATCGTTCGTCGGCGTATGCATCCGGTTTGCCGGCACGTTACGTCGTGGGTATTCAACATCATAGGGCGCACATCGCTGCCGTCTTGGCCGAACGGGGAGCTTGGGACGTTCCGGTCGTTGGAGTGGCTTTTGACGGCACAGGATATGGTGATGACGGGACGATCTGGGGAGGAGAGTTTTTTGTCGGGTCGCTCACTCAAGGGTTTGACCGTGTAGGGCACTTGCGCCCGGCCACGTTAGTGGGTGGGGACGCAGCCGGACGATCGCCTGTTCAGGCAGCAGTGGGTTATCTCGCCCAATTGGCATCGGTACAGGACTGGACACAGCCTCCGTTTGAATTCCCGTCCCGTTTTAAGATAGCGTCGGCGCTGTTTCGGAAAGGCGTACGCTGTTTTTCGACCACGTCGGTGGGCCGCCTGTTTGACACGGTTGCCGCTCTTCTAGGTTTTACACAAGACATGACGTTTGAAGCCCAAGCGGCGATTTGGCTAGAACAGCTGGCATGGAACGGAAAAGGTATAGCCACGAATGAACCGTCGTTATGGGATGGCCGTGAATTAGACTTTCGACCGTTGCTTGATACGGTAGTACGCGATCGACTGAGGGGACATGATCCGGCGGCCATTGCCTATGGGTTTCATCATCATTTAGCCTATGGTATCGCACAAGCCGTAAGCCATTTAGCGCGACAATATTCCAGACATGTCGCGGTGGTATCCGGAGGCGTGTTTCAAAATGTTTTGCTGTTGTCTTTATTAAAAGAGTATTTGGAGTCCAAGGGGATCGAGGTGTGGACGGGGTCTCAAATTCCTGTGAACGATGGAGGTATCAGTTTGGGGCAGGCTGCTTTGGCATGGGCGACAATCGATCGGGTCGTACCGTAGGTGGTCCGACGTGAGAATGTGCGTTTCGTTCCGTTATAGGAGAGCTCTGCGAAACTGACCTGTGCTGGGTTGGCGATGCGTTCGGGAGCTCACTCACCAGCAGGTAAAACGTTCGCATATCGGAGTGACTCGGTCTAGACCGTGCACGAATGAATTGGACGAGTCCCCTGACACATTGGAGTGTCGGCGATTGAAAGACGGTCTATGTCAAGGATGTGGATAATGTGAATCAGTTTTCGCCGACATCGTCGGCGGCGCACCGAGCTAAGCGGTCACCCTCCGATGATCGCGAGATCGCCAGCCTGCCCAACGCTAGGCCGCGTGTCGGGCCCGATCGGCCAAAAATCGGGGTTCGTCGTAGACCGTTTTGGACTTCCACGTCCGGAACAGGATGCGTAGCCACACGTTTGCTAAGGCGCGCAGAGCGGCATGGTGACCATGTCCCCGCGCTCGGTATTGATCGTAATACTGTCGGGCCCACCCACACCGGGACAGGGAGGTGAAGGCGACTTGATGGATTGTCGCCCGCAAATGCTTATCGCAAGCACGGCGCATGTGCACGCGTTTGAGCTTGCCGCTTTGGCACAGGACCGGACTTGTGCCCGCCAAAGCTTGAACGGCCTCTGCCCGTTCAAACCGGTCCCGGTCGGGACCGAACCCGGCCTGGAGACGAGCCCCCAACGTAACGGCCACGCCGGGCAGGCTCATCCAGAGGTCAGCATCCGGGCTCGCCAAAAAAAGGGTTTCCAGGTGCTTGCGCAACGCCCGCTGCTCCGTCTGCAAGGTTTGCAGCTAGGCGACCAGGGCGCGTTGTTGCAGGATCCCCCAGATGCGCGGGGCCTCTTGGGCCGCTCGGGGGTAGCGATGCTGCCGAAGCCAGGTCATCAGGTCGCTCACGGTCAGTTGACGCGCGGCCTGGGGGTCAGGCCAGGTGGCCAAAAAGGCCAACGCCACGGGCCGACCGATGTCGGCAAAGGCGGCGAGCACTTGCGGATAATAGCTCTTCAGGGCGGCCGTCAATTGATTCGTCAAGCGGGTGGTCTGTTGGGTCAACGTTTCGTCGATCCGGGTCAACTGGCGCCATTCGACCCAGGCCTCGTCTGCGAGCCGCAAGGGCCGCAGCTGGTCGCGGTCCGTCCAGCCCAATCGGGCCAAAATGGCGGCATCCAGGCGATCGGTTTTCGCCCCCGAAGGCTTGCGGCGCGCATCGGACACTTTGGGATTGACCGGGTAGACCCAAAAACCCGTCGTACTCAACCAATCGACCACCAAACCTTGCGACGTCTCGATCACGACATGCACGTCCGTGCGGACGTGCTGCGCCCATTCGAGCAGCCGGCCTTCCAGCGCCTCCAGCGCGTCTCGGGTGTGGGCGACTTGCCCGACCCACAGGGTATGCCCGGGCTGGTCTTGCACGACCACGTCGTGATGTCCGTTGGCCCAATCCCAACCGACCACAATTTCCATCATCGCATCCTCCTTCGTCAGGGGTTCCCAGGACACACGAGCCTTATTTCTCACCAGCCTTGGTCGCATCGGACAGGTCGACCGGTCTATGAGTGGTTCCTGGGGATCCAAGTAGTGGTCCCGGAAAGGCGAATCTTTCGCCAGCGATCGCGTCGCGAGCGTCCTGTAGAGATGTGATTTCGACGGAGTTTGACCGTTGAGGAAAAAAATCCCCCTTGGTACCGTTGTGGTGCAGACAACACAAGACCCAGGAGGACTCCTAGATGCATTCTACCTCGACGATTGATCAACGCAAAGCCGCGGTCCAAGGCGCCGTGATGGGAGGGGTGGACGTGTCCCAAGGCTGGCATTACATCCAGTGGTTGTTACCGAACGGCTTGTCGGCGGGTACGCCGATCCGGTTCGTGAATACCCGCAGCGGGTTCGAGTCGATGTGGGCCCGGCGTCCCGCCGGGACCCGCCTCGTGATTGGGCTCGAGTCCACCGGCGCCTATTGGCGGCCGTTGGCGCACTGGCTCCGTCAACAACCCGGCGTGACCGTGGTCTTGGTCAATCCGTTGCATACGCGCAAGCTTAAAGAAGTCGACGACCACACGCCCTCGAAAAATGACGCCAAGGATGCCGGGATTATTGCGCGGGCGGTCGCCGAGGGGCGGTACCTGCCCTGGACGCCCCGGGAAGGGGTCTGGAGCGAACTGGCGACCTTGGCGGTGACGCGACGCCAGCAAAAGGCGGACGTCATTCGTTGGCACAATCGCATTCAGGGGTGGCTGGATGTCTATGCCCCCGAATTTCGGCGGGTCTTCAAAGCGTGGGATGGCCTGGCGGCCTTGTGGGTGCTCGACACCGTGCCCTTTCCGGCGGACGTGTTGGCGTATCCCTTTGAGGACCTCGTGGCGGGGTTGCTCGAGGCGTCCCATCATCGCGTCGGCCGGAAACGGGCTCAGGCGCTCGTGACCGCCTATCGCGACTCCATTGGGGTGCCCGGGCACGCCAGTGCCCGCGCCCAGTTGGCCGCCTACTTGGCGCATTGGCGCGCGGCGCGCGCCGCGCTCGCGGCCACCGAAGCGGCTCAACAGAAATTGGTCGCGTCGGTACCGGGGGCCGACGCTTTACGTAAGATTCCGGGCTTTGGCCCCGTGATCATTGCGACCCTCTTGGGCGAATTGGGGAACTTGGCGGACTATGCCCATCCGCAGCAGGTGGTCCGCATGGCGGGGTTGAACGTGGTGTCCGACAACTCGGGGAAACATCAGGGTAAGACCCATCTCGCCAAGCGCGGGCGAGGGCAAGCCCGCCAGGTCGCGTATCAGGCGGCGCTCGTGGCCATTGCCCACGAGGGTCCGGCCCGTGTCCACTATCAGGAACTTCGCCAGCGCCTGGCCCCGAAAGCGGCGTTGATCGCGCTAGCCTGCAAACTCTTGCGGATTGCATGGGCGTGTTGGCGGCATCAAACCCCGTACGATGCCGAACGAGCCTTTGCGCGGGCCCTGACAGCGGCCGCGGCGTAAGACGGTGGGGATCCCGGGACGTCTGGGGCGAGGGAGAGGAACTCCTCCCTTCGGGCAAGTGTTGGCTCTCGGGTATGGAGCGACACGAGACCCTGCATACGAGAATCCGCTCCCCTCGTCTGCACACGGAACGACCGCATCCTGAACACAGGACGATGCGGGCCAAGACCCTGTAACCCATGGTAGGCTTCGGGAGGTCGCTCATCAGGCGAAGACGGTCGCAGAGGTCCCGGGATTTCACAAAAATCTAAGTGAATAACAGGATTCACACAAAAAACTAAGGTAGACCTACTAAGTGAAGTCAAGAGGATTCGACGGAAAGCGAGGGAAGTGCGTGAGCGGGATCATAGGGGACGTTCCGCGTCAATATCGCCCACAACACCATACACAACTTGCCGGCCACGGCCCCCAACGCCTGATTCGGGTGCTTGCCTTGCGCGCGTTTGGCCTCATAGTAGGCGCGGAATCCCGGGTCGTGGATGCGGGCCGCGAAAGCGGCCAGCCACAGGGCCCGACGCAAATACGGCGAACCGCGCTTGGAGATGCGGGTCCGCGTCCGCTGGAACTCGCCGCTTTGGTGCACGCGGGCATCCAAGCCGGCGTAAGCCTTCAGTTTCTTGCCGCTGGCAAAGCGCGTAATATCGCCGATTTCGCCCAAAATGGCGGCCGCCAGGGTCGGGCCAATGCCCGGGACCGTCAAGATGGGGGTGTCTTGGGGGATCAAGGCGGCAAGCCGTTCGTCCAGTGTCTGGATTTGCTGTTCGAGGAACGCCATTTGCTCCATCAAGAGGCGCACACTCAAGACGGCGGCATCGAGGCCATAGGTCACGCCAAAGGACTGTTGAGCGGTGATTTGCACCTGCGTCGCGGTCTCGGCCCCCAACCGTCCGCGACTCGCCTCGCGAATCAGGTCGGTCAGGGCCCCCGGATCAGCGGCCGCGAGCGCGGCTGGCGTCGGGTACGCGGACAAAACCGCCCGGGCCGTGGGGCCCCAGGGGTTGCTCCACAGCCGATTCCACTCCGGGAAAATCCGGTCCATGACGGCGTGGGCTTGGTGCTTCAACGACCCCAAGGTCACGGTGAATTCGACGCGCAGACGCGACAAATCGCGCAAGGCCAAGACGGTTTCGTCCGGCACGACCGTTTCGGTGTAGCGCCCGATCCGCAGCAGGTCCGCAATCACAAACGAATCTTTCGGGTCCGTCTTGGTAACCCGAATATACAGATTGCGCAGGCTGTCCGATTGGATCGGGTTAATCACTTTGACGCGGGCCCCGCGGCCCGTGAGGGCCGCATACAGCGCCAACCAGTAGTGACCCGTGGCCTCCAGGCCATAGAGCACCTCACTGGCGCCCACATCGGTTACGGCACCCCACAGTCGATCGACACTCTCTTGGGTGTTTTCCATGCGGAAATGGCGCAAGACCTTCCCTTCGGCGGACACCAGCGACACCTCATGATGGTATTTGCCAATATCGATGCCAACAAACAATCGGGACATCGGGGTCACTCCCCAGAGAAAATTCTGGCAGGGGTCTCCACTCTTCGTGGGCTCACAGCCTTGTCGGTGAGAGGGGCTACCGGGGATCCCGGGCCCAACGGACTTAAACGTGATCCGCCAACGAAGCGGGGACCTCACTCTACCTTACGGGCTCGCAGCCCAGGGAGGCTGACGATATGTCCCCGCCAGTAAGCGATCGATTCCCGCAAATGGACTCAAAATCCTGCAGGAATCTGGAACTTATTCTACAAGGAGGAGAAGCCTTTTCCGGGAACGATAGCGTCCATCCATTTCCATAATGGACAAAAGCGTGGGACGAGGTCCAGTGGCTCGTCACAATTCTTTGATGAAGTTATCCACCACTGAAACTAACTAATAAGGAGTGTTGTCGATTGATGGACGAAGATCCTGTCCGCTCACATGAACGGCTTCATCAAGTCTTTCACCTGGTTGATCTGTCGAGTCTATCCATTTCGAGTGTGGCGCCGATATTTAGCGTGGCGGCTGCGGGATCGGTCATGGTTCGGGCAGCCGGACCCGCGGTACCGTTGGCGATCGTCCTGATCGCGCTGCCATTTATAGCGAGTTCAGGGATATTTCTTTCTCTTAATCAGCATTTTCCCAATGCCGGTGCATCGTACCATTGGTCTCGGCGAATTCTTGGATTTGATTATTCCAATTTTCAGGCGTGGATTATTATCATGGCATATTTTTGGTCGATTCCGCCCATTTTGATTCCCGCCGCTCAATTTACACTAAGCATCTTGGGCGACAACACTCCGACTAACCTGTTGCAAATCGTTGTGGCGATGGGCTGGGCCCTTTTTGCGACGAGCGTGTTGCTGTGGGGAGCAAAAATGACGGCCCGTGTTACGCAAATGTTTTTGGTTATCGAAGTTGTGTCCGTGCTCGTAATGGGAATTTGGGGATATTCCGTATGGGGCCATGTGATTCACGGTGGAACCATTTTCGCGATTGGCCATATCCGGTGGCCGGGTGTAATCGTCTGCATGGTCATTGCCGCTACGATTGTAGATGGGTGGGAAATAGATTCATATGCGGCCGAGGAATCCCAAAAGCCCCTGATAGCCCCCGGATGGGGTGGCATCATCGGGGCACTAGGGGTTGCAGTCTACTATCTTACAATTTGGCCCATCCTGCTCCATGAGGTTCCCTTGCATACGTTGGAAACGAGTCCCGATGTGTTAACGATCTGGAGCAAAACTGTGGCGCCAGGATTTTTGCCATGGATTCGAATCGCTATCTTGGCGTCTACGGCGGGCTCGTTGTGGTTAACGAGCTATATTCTATCACGAGCGTTATTTGCCATGTCGCGTGATGGTGTCCTGCCGTTTTGGTTGGGACGACTGAATCGACACAAGGCACCTATGTGGGCCATAGTGATCCCGGTCGGATCATCGGCGGCAGTGATTGTCTTACAGTTGATGTTTCCGTCCATGAATGCGCTGTTTACCTTGGTGCTAAGTGCCGCAGGATTTTTTTTGGTCGCGGAGTTTTTGTTGGACGGGATAAATATGGCGGTCTTTCTGTTACGTCATCACGCGACTCTGCGACATGATTTAAAAACCCATCATCATGCAGTGCTCTTTTTGGGATCGTTATTTGTTGTTTTGACGTTGGGATTGCTGGAGGGTTTGTTCTTGGTTTATGGACCCAGGTACATCGGTCCGGACATTGATTGGGTTACCGTCGTTATGATAGGGGTTGGTCTCCTGCATGTTTTATGGATCAAAGCGGTGCGACGACAACAAACTATTGTATTTAACCCGGACGCGGGGGATTTGTTTGCCGCTGGACCCGTTGCATGGCGTCTAAGCCAAGATAAATAACCCATCGAACAATCGTGGGTCCGTAATTGAAATCCGGAACATAACAACCATACGGTCGGTTTTGTCTGGCCGACGCTCCGAGGAGAACTTTTTCGGTTGTGTCGGAGACTGGGGGAGGAACCTCGTTGGTTACGGTGTCCAGTGCATCCGGCAGGCAAAGTGTGCCAACACCTCTCCGGTTTTGGGATATCGGTGTTCTAGCCATAAAGAGGCCTGCCTGACATGGCGTGCCTCCCGGATTAATCCCCTGTGCTGAGCTCCGCGATGAGGGATTTTGGATGGGGGACGTCGTCGCGACGCTGACGGCGCCATTTTTAGTGCGCCCGGCATGGGCGTGTGCTTTAAGGTGAAAGTCCTGAACGGGGGATGACCGTTCCAACCGTTAGCCCAAGGCAAGGGTGTCCACCGCGAGGTGGAATCTGAAGGAAGCCGGCGGCAAACCTTCGGCCGGACGAACAGGAAGTGCATCCGAGGCGGGGCGCGTGGGGCGAGTTCGCTAAACAGAACGAAGCCCGATACGGTCAAGCGCGCGTCACGTAAATGCACCCGGTAGGTGGAGGGACAGTACACGCTCTTACCCGGGGAGATCTCCTGCAGTACCGTCGAACGGGAAGGCGCACCGTCAGGTGCGCGTGATGCGGGAGAAGTCAGCCGAGGCTGTAGTAGGCCAGCGCGGCCGCGCTGGCTGAAGGGCCGAACATCACCAGATAGAGGTGCAGTTCATGGATTCGTGGGAAACACGACGACAGCCGAATACCTCGCCATGCGAGGGCCTCGTGCCGGAAGAACGGGTGAAGCCCGGGGGGCCGTCACAGGCGCCGAGTGTTTCTTCGGCATCCCGACCCCCGCCACCCGACGTGTCGAACAATAGCCTCATGGAGGCGATTTTGGATGGGAACAATCTGAAGCTGGCGCTCAAACGCGTCCGGGCCAATCAAGGCGCCCCGGGCGTGGATGGGGTCACCACGGACGAATTCGTGGACTACCTCTGGGAGCACTGGCCGACGATTCAAGGGCAATTACGGGCGGGCACCTATCATCCACAGCCTATCCGGGGGGTCGAAATCCCGAAACCGACCGGGGGCGTGAGAATGCTCGGTATCCCGACCGCGATTGACCGCTTCATCCAGCAAGCCGTATTGCAAGTGCTCACGCCGATCTTTGACCCCCAGTTCTCCGACCACAGCTACGGGTTTCGCCCCGGACGCAGTGCCCACCAAGCGGTACGACAAGTGCGTCGGCAGGCGGAAGCGGGGGCCGAGTGGGTGATCGACCTCGACTTGGAGAAATTCTTCGACCGGATAAATCATGACATCCTGATGGCGCGCGTCGCGCGCCGAGTCCAAGACCCTCAGGTACTTCGACTCATCCGCCGATACCTCCAAGCGGGGCTCATGCTCCACGGGGTGAGTACACCCCGCACGCAAGGGGCCGCCCAAGGTGGTCCCCTGAGTCCCTTGCTCGCCAATATTCTATTGGATGACCTGGACAAGGAGCTCGCGCGTCGTGGGTTGGCGTACGTCCGCTATGCGGACGACGCGATGATACTGGTGCATTCCCGCCGGGCTGGGGAGCGCGTCTTGGCATCGGTGAGCCGATACCTCGACCGCACGCTCCATCTCCCGGTGAACCTCACCAAAAGTGCGGTGGACCGGCTGGTGCGCCGCACGTACCTGGGGTTCAAATTCCTCAAATCCCGGGCCCAATACCGACTCGGGATCGCTCCGGAGTCCCTGCGGCGGGTCAAGGGCCGACTGCGGGAACTCACCGACCGGCATGCCCCCGGACGCCTCACAGCGCGAATTCAAGCCGTCAATCGGTTCTTGGCGGGATGGGTGGGATATTTTGCCTTAGCCGAGACGCCGACACCTCTGCGGGAGCTCGACAGCGGGATTCGCCATCGCTTCCGGGCCATCGTTTGGCGTCGGTGGAAACGCGTCCGCACGCGGTATCGGGAACTACGGGCGCTCGGGGTGCCCGCGTGGAAAGTCGGGGAACTCGCCAATGCACGCAAAGGCCCTTGGCGCATGGCCGCAGGGCCCTTAAACAGCGTGCTGACGGTGAGCTACTGGGATGCACACGGCTTGCACCGCCTCCTCAACCTGTACGAGGCGACACGTCTACGCTGGTCATGAACCGCCGTATACCGAACGGTACGTACGGTGGTGTGAGAGGGCGCGGGCTAGTCACCCGCCCCTACTCGATTATCGTAGAACTGGTGCAGTTGAACATACGGACCCATGCACCTCTCCTTACCGGGTCGGCCGGCACCCTCGAACCAATTAGCACACGATACGGGCAAGTCCGATGGCGGGGTTGTTCTCGTGATCTTCCGGACGGAATAGGCCTTCGAGTTAAAAGACGATGGTTTTTGGGGTAAATTCGTATATCTGCTCCGATGAACAAAGATCGCCACGATGGGGCGGCCTGGGGTGGGGCTTGACTAGGAGCCGGATGGAGATACCGTCCACGTTGTCCGGTAGCGGGGGCGCCACGACGAAATCCTGCTGAATCCACGATTGGCTTCCTCCTCCATGAGTTGACCAAGCCCGGAACGGTGCATCGAGATCGAGCATCAAACCGGGCATGGTGGCCGGCGCATTATTTTCCACTTCAACCGTTACCCGCACGACGGAGGCATTGTCATATTGGCGAAGACTGAGTATGGTATATGTCGCGCCGTCTTGTGAACGTGACCGGGCCAACGGGATAAATGCCCGAAAGCCCTCGGGGCGAACCCGGTGGCGGGATTCGCTCAGATGATAGAGTGTGACAAAGACCCTCTCCAAATCGTGGGCGCTGACCTGACACTGTTCGGCCCATTGGGCGACTAAGGCCTTCGGGGGCAAACCGGGGAGATCATGGGATATTTTTTGCCGGCGTTTTAAGAGCCGGGCGGTCGCCATATCAATCGATTGGAGTCCTTCGTGATATTGCGCAAGGGAAAACACCAAGTCGTATTCATCCATTCTTTTGGCCTCTCCGGATATTTTTTCCAACTATACCCGAAATCCCTCCTGAAGTCCTGCAAGAGCATGCGGGACGCGGGCTAAGGAACCCAATTCATCCGACGGGGAGGGCGGGCCGGAAGGCCTTTCAGAAGACGTGCGAGGACCACTTCCGTCTTCGGGTACCGGCGTTCAAGCCATAGAAACGCTTGCCCGACGTGGCGGGCGTCTTGAGTCAGGCCCCAGCGTAACACCATGATGTCTTTGGGATCGGTGACGCCTAACTCCCGGGCCGCTTTACTGGGCGGATACCGAAACAGTTCATTGGGTTCCACTGTAATGGGAGGCAGAGAGGCGTCAAGAATGCAATGGTCCAGGGAAATCGGACCCGAGATGGTCGACCCGGTAAAATCGGTGTTTTCCAGGTTGCACGATACAAAATGGATTAATGACAAATCAGCCGTCAGGGCTGCCGGGGCGACATGTTGAACCGTCAGCCGGTAATGGACCCGAAATTTGGAATTCCGAATCGCGTCGTTTAGGCGCTCGATGTAGGTTTCGAGCTCTCGGCCGCGCTCCATGGCGAAACGGCTGACATCGATGATACTGGAAATATGATGTCCCTGGACGGTCAGCATATCGTCGGGGAGTCGCACCGGATAGTCGTCAAAGCCGTTGCGTATTCCAGTGCAATCCACCAGGTATTCCGGTAATTCGCCACCAGGGTGTCCGGTAATTCGTCACCGGGTAGTCCGGTAAATGGCCACCACCCCGTGGGCGAGGTTACGATTCTGTTGTACCTGACGCCGCCATCGACGGCAAGCTTTTTCGCAGGGACTCGCCCCGCAGTTCGATCCGATAGGCTTGGTGGACGATGCGGTCGAGCACGGCATCGGCGATGGTGGCATCGGCAAACACGCTATGCCACTGGTTGACCGGAACTTGGCTGGTGATGATCGTGGCCGTCCGCTGATTGCGGTCGTCAAGAATTTCCCACAGATCGCGGGCCTGATCCGCGTTCAGCGGCTTCCCCCAATCATCCACAATCAACAGGTCGACCTGGGCCCAAGCCTTCAAGGCTTGGGGATAGGTGTGCTCCAGCCGGGCGACCAGGAGTTCCCCCAATAGTCGGCTCAGTCGAATGTAGCGGACACGATGATCTTGGCGGCAGGCAGCATGCCCCAAGGCACAGGCCAGAAAGGTCTTCCCACAGCCCGCCGGTCCCGTCAGCAGGACGGTGTGATGGGCCAGGATCCACTGGCCGGTCAGTAACTGCTGAAACTGCCCGCGGTCGAGTCCGCGGGGCACCTGATAGTCCACGGCTTGAGAATGCCCCATTTTTCGTGGAAATTGAAACTAGCGATCCCGATGGCTCTCTGGTTTACTAGAGAGGTCTAACCCATCATGAAGGAGGAATCGCTAGTGGCTTCCAGTATAACGAAAAAGTCCCGCTCGGAACAGACGCTGACCGTGCCGTGGGTAGACATTCTCCAGGATGCGGAAGACGGCTTATTGGCGCTGTCGATCCGGGTCGGATTGCAGGTCTTGCAACAGATGATGGCGGCCGAGGTGGAGCAGTTAGCGGGGCCTAAAGGACGTCATGATCCGCAACGCCAAGCGGTCCGACACGGGACCGAAGTCGGGAGCGTCTTTTTGGGGGATCGCAAAATCTCCGTTTCGCACCCACGGGTGCGGGCAGCCGATGGCTCGGAGGAAATTCCGTTAGACACCTACCATCAGTTTCAGGACCCGACGCTGGCGACCCAAGCCGTACTGGAACGGATGCTGTATGGCTTAGCGAGCCGCCAGCAGCGCCATGCCGATGCCGCCTTTGAATCCGCGATGGAGCAGCCGGGCCCCAGCAAAAGCACGGTGAGCCGGCGCTTTATCCAAGCCACCCAACAGGCCCTCGACCGCTTCCTCCAACGCCGGTTGGATGACCGGACGTGGGTTGTGGTGATGATCGATGGTTTGCGCGTGGCCGACCACATGGTGGTCGGGGCCTTAGGGATTGATGCGGAAGGCCACAAACGCGTACTGGGATTGGTGGAAGGGGCCACCGAAAATCATACCGTGGTCACGGCCTTATTACAGGATCTGATCACCCGCGGCCTGACGGCCGCGCACGGATTACTCGTGGTCATCGATGGCGCCAAGGCCTTAGCCAAAGCGGTGCGCGAGGTCTGGGGGGATCGCGTCCTCATCCAACGCTGCCAAATTCACAAGCAACGGAATGTGCTGGACCACCTGCCGAAATCGGCCGAAAATCGTGTCCGCCAGCGCTTACGGAAAGCGTATCAAGAACCGGATGCGGACAAGGCCGCCCAGGCATTAGAAGCGCTCGCGAAAGAGCTTGAACGGGACCATCCCGGCGCCGCCGGGAGCCTCCGAGAAGGGTTGGAAGAGACCCTCACCGTGCAGCGTTTGGGTCTTCCGGGCCTCTTGCGCCAAACGTTGGCCAACACCAATGCCATGGAATCTCTTAACAGTCAATTTCGGACCCATGCGCAGAACGTCAAACATTGGACCAATGGGCAACAAGTCTTACGCTGGTTGGCGTCGGCGAGCTTTTTCATCGAAGACACGTTGACGCGGATCCCGGGCTATCGCGAGATTCCCGTGTTGCAAACGGCCTTAAAATCAGCAGTGGCGCATAAACCCGAACAAAAAACCGAGCAAATCGGTTAAATCATGAGAAAGGATACGCTAGCGAAATTCCACGAAACCTGGGACAACCTCCCACGGCTTCGGGGGATGCGGCCAACCGCAATTGCGCCTCGCGGAGCCGGCGGGCCCACCGCCGGTTTTGGCGGTGCACCCATTCCGCATCCACGAGCAAACCGAACCGCTCATCGAAGCTCAACTCGGCCATGGTGGGATCGGCCTGTTGCCGCGCCCAGGCCTCCGCCATCGCGGAGAGCCGGAGCGCTTGCAAATGATCACGGGTTGCATTCGGTAACATCAGGGATTCCTCCTCCGATTTTTGGTAATACGCCGGACCGCGGACATTGGGATGCGGTGGAACCGCGGTGGGCTCCGACGACGCATCCGCCAGGTGCTTGGCCAATGCCGTCACCGCCCGGGCGGTGTACAGTTCCCGCGCCACGGCTTGGGCTGCGGCCGCTTCCAAGGTCTCCGCGCTGTGCGATTGGCCAATCTTCAGGATTCCCACACAGGTGCGATAGGCCTGGTCCGGGTGTTTCATGCGCGGGAGCACCACCGTAATGAGCTGCGCAGTGTGCGGACCGACCTGGGCGGCCGGGGTCGACGCCTTGGGGTTAGTGCATGAACGCATTCCCAATGCGACCCCCAACCGGAACGCCCATATTGAGTCCTGGCACAGTGTCTTGGAAGCGGAATGTCTGGGCAATCAGGTGTTTCACACGCTGGCGGAGGCCTATGAGGCGATGGCCCGGTGGATTACGTTTTACAACGAACGACGGATGCATGGCAGTTTACAGGATTGGCCGCCGGCCCAGTTCTATGCTTGGGCCCTGAAGGGGATGGCTCCGCCCATTCCGCCCGTCCGGTGCTAATCCAGGACCTGCCAAGCGAATAGGAATGATTCCCATCGTCATGAAAGTCCTTGACAAAGGACGGGTTGTTCAGGATCGTCCAGTTATTGGGAGCTGGCCCGTTCCCAGAGACCGTCAGCCCACATCTTCTCCGTCACTCGAAGGCCATGCACCTGTTGCAAGCGGGAGTGAATCTGATCTATATCCGCGACTTTCTCGGGCACAGCGATGTCACAACGACCGAGATTTATGCGCGGGCCGATGCCGAAATGAAGCGTCAGGCACTGGAATCAGCCACTATTCCGGGAGTCGACCGTGCTCCGATGTCATGGACCGAGGATGCCGATCTCATGCAGTGGTTGGCACAACTGGGAAGGTAACCGCAATTCGATCTCTTGTTATGGAGAGTGTTCGCGACGGTCATCCGTACGGATCATGATGCGGGTGGCCGTTTCTTACCATAACCTACAGCTCTACATAATTGCCGTTATGTAGAGCTCCACATAACGGCAAAACCCACTGCTCCTTAGCGCTGGGATATGCCGCCTGCGAGCGGGGGCTCACAGTCCGGTTCTTTCCCGTAACCGATCTGGTCATGCGCCTCAGTGAAGCTAAGCGGAGCGGCACCGTTGAGCGGTTGCTGCGGGATCTCCAGCGGGCGGATCTGATTATTTTGGATGAGTGGGGTGTGCGCTTGGAAGTGGCCGCCTAACGCGGCTACGCGGACGAGTTTGAAATCTGCCTTAGCCAGACAGTGGGCTCGATATGAGAATGGCCCATCATCGCCCGGCTTATCCGAACGGGAAACCCGACGGGGAGTAGAGCATGCCGGGAAAAGGCCCACGTCCGTCAACCATCAGACGGCGACTGCGGGTCAGATGACCAGGACGGTATGAGGATAAAGGCTGATCTGCCTGAACGACAGCGAGAGGGGTTTTATCGTCAACTGCGGCGGAACGATGGTTACCAACGCCGTATGGACGCGCGGTGGCGTCGAGTAGACCCCACGGCGACCACCACCATATCGCGCGTCCGCCCAGCCGCCCTCCGCGGAAAATCGCCAACGTCGTATCCGACAGCCGTCCATGCTGGTTCAAGCTCGTCTAACCAAGGATGACCTAAACCGGAATGCGGACCGTCGGTCAGCTATGCGCAACGGCGCTGAATATCCGGCAGGGTCACGGAGTCCCCGTAGTAGTCAGCGGTCGGGAAAGCCGACCACAGGGCGAAGGGGGACAGTTTACTCTCTAAGACACGTCAGGGAAGGATGCGTGAGGCATCGTGAGACATCCCCTAGTCGTCTTGGAACAGCTACAGAAACAGGCATCACAGCCGGACTACCTGTTCCATCGGCTCTATCGGAATCTGTATAACCCGGACTTCTTTCTGTTGGCCTACCAGAACCTCTATGCCAACAAGGGGGCCATGACCCCGGGGGTAGATGGCACGAGCTTGGACGATGTGGGACTGAAGCGGATCGAATCGTTGATTCAGACGCTGAAAGACCACCGCTACCGTCCGCAACCGGCCCGCCGCCAATACATTCCGAAGAAAGGCGGGGGCCAACGCCCACTGGGCATTCCGTCCGCCAATGACAAGTTGGTACAGGAAGTCGCGCGCCTGCTCTGGGACAGCATCTATGAACCCACGTTCTCGAAGTATTCCCATGGGTTCCGACCTGGGCGCAGCTGCCACACCGCGCTGGCGCAGATTCAACACCACTTTACGGGGGTGAAATGGTTCATTGAAGGCGACATCAAAGCCTACTTTGATACCATTGACCATCACACGCTCGTGAACATCCTGCGGCGGCGCATCAAGGACGAGGCCTTCTTGGCGCTCATCTGGAAGTTCCTCAAGGCGGGATACCTCGACCAGTGGCAATTCCATGGGACCTACAGCGGCACCCCGCAAGGGTCCGGAGTGAGTCCCCTGTTCGCCAATATCTACCTCCATGAGCTCGACCAGTTCATGGAACGGTATCAGGCAACCTTCAACCGGGGAACCCAACGCGCGCCGGGCAAGGAATACGGGCGGCTACAGGGTATCCACCAGCGGCACCGGAAGCACTATGCGGCCCACTGGGACACGATGACCCCGGAAGAAAAAGACGCCGCCCGCCGGCACATCCGAAAGCTACGCGCCGCAGTATTGCGGACGCCGTCCAAAGACCCGATGGACCCGCACTATCGACGCATTCAGTATGTGCGCTACGCGGACGATTGTGCGCTGCGAAGGCAAACGGCCTGCTAGCAGGCCGGAGCCAAGCTGTGCCGAGAGATGAGGGTCGGCCCCTCGAAACCGCCTTGCAGGAGGAGGTTTCAAACCACCGTCAGCGGCTCGGGTCAAAAGCCCCGGTCGTGAGCGTGACGGAAAAGGCGGAGCTGGACTCCGTCAGGTACGTGCTATGGGAGCTGAACGCAAGTGAACCACTGAGGACGTGTCGAAAGCGTAGGGACGTCATCAAAACCGGGGGGTAGTCATTAACCCGGGACAAGCGGAGCGGAAACCTGTTTACTGGCTTCGCGGTGGCCGGCATGAAGGTGGCAGGAACCTTCGCTGTGATGCTAAGGGAACCGGTCAAGCGGAAGCCCCGCCAGACCCTAAGTACCAATGCACAGCAAGGGACAGAGGCCCTTGTAGTAGTGATGAAGCGGTGTAATGGCCGTGGAGCGAAGGGGGGCCAGTATCTCTGGACACTGTTCGATGTCAACCGCAAGGGAGGAACATATGGATAAGCCCAAACCGTATGCCATTTCCAAATGGCTCGTGTATGAAGCGTATCAACGCGTGAAAGCAAACCATGGCGCCGCAGGCGTCGATGGGGAAAGCCTGCGGAGGTTTGAGGAGGACCTGAAGAACAATCTGTACAAAATCTGGAACCGGATGTCGTCGGGGAGCTACTTTCCCCCGCCGGTGAAGGCCGTGGAAATTCCCAAGAAATCTGGCGGGGTCCGCATTCTCGGGGTGCCCACGGTGGCCGACCGGATTGCCCAGATGGTGGTCAAACTTACGTTTGAGCCCCTCGTTGAACCGATCTTTCATCCCGACTCGTACGGGTATCGCCCCGGACGGTCGGCCCATGATGCGTTGGCGCAAACCCGCCAACGGTGTTGGCGATACGACTGGGTGCTCGAGTTCGACATTAAGGGCCTCTTCGATAACATTCCGCACGACTTGCTGATGAAAGCGGTGCGCCAGCACACCGACAACCCCTGGGGGCTCCTATACATCGAGCGCTGGCTGGTCGCCCCTTTACAGCGAGCCGACGGCTCGCAGGAACCGCGCACATGCGGCACTCCACAGGGGTCCGTGATTAGTCCAGTACTCGCTAATCTCTTTCTCCATTACGCCTTTGACGTCTGGATGAGTCGGCGGCACGCCGACAAGCCCTTTGAGCGGTACGCTGACGATGCCGTGGTGCATTGTCGGTCGTACGCCTTAGCGGCGGCGCTCAAAGAAGACCTGGCGCGGCGATTGGCAGGATGTGGATTGGAGTGGCATCCCACGAAAACCCGGATTGTCTATTGCCAAGACGATGATCGACGGGACACATACCCGGAGACCAGTTTCGACTTTCTCGGGTACACATTCCGCCCCCGACGGTCCAAGAATCGGCATGGCAAATACTTCATCAACTTCACGCCTGCGGGCAGTCGCACGGCACTCACCGCCATGCGGCAGACAATTCATGGCTGGCGTCTGCATCTGCAGGTGCATCGGAACCTGTCGGAGCTCGCGCGCCAATATAACCCGGTCATCCGGGGTTGGCTACAATACTACGGGCGCTTTTACCCCTCTGCGTTGTATCCGCTTCTCCGGCATCTGAATCGGGTGTTGGTCCGATGGGCCACCCGCAAATTCAAGCGACTGGAGCACCGCCAACGCCGGGCCGAACACTGGCTCGGCGGGGTTGCCCAACGCGACACACAACTCTTCAGCCACTGGCCTAAGGTTCGACCGGCGGTGAGATAGGGGAGCCGGATGAGCCGAGAGGTTCACGTCCGGTTCTGGGAGAGCCTCGGGGTGTGATTCCCCGGGGCTACTCGCTGGTGTGCGCTGGCGCGCACCAAAGAGGAGGCCGAAGCTGCCTTAACGACCGCCCGGAAGGTCCTCGATGAATTGCGACTCACGCTCCACCCGGAAAAGACCAGAATTGTCGATTTTCGGGATAGTGCATTCGATTTCTTGGGATTTACCTTCTTTTGGGCCGTGTCCAAGGACGGCACCGGTCGCCCCCTCTTCGGTCCGAAACAAGCGGCCATTGAGCGATTTAAGGACAAGGTCCGGGCGCTCACGCGGCGTACCCGCCCGATGAATCTCCAGATGGTGATGGACGACCTCGCGCCGGTGATTCGGGGCTGGGGACAGTACTTCACCATTAGTCACCACGGGAATTACTCTCGACTCGATGCATGGGTTCGCGAACGCTGTCGCGCCTTTGTCGCTAAACGCTGGAATCGGAATCCGATCCTTGACGCCGAGTGGCCCAATATCCGCCTGGCCCAAATGGGCTTACCTTCTCTCGCTATGATGCGCCGCCAAGTCAAGGCGCAACAACATCCTCGCCCTTAATCCAGGGCAACTATCGTCGGAGAGCCGGATGTGGGAAAACCACCAGTCCGGTTCGATGAGGGGACGGGGTCCAAAAGGACCCCTCCTACTGTGCGACTGGCAGGTACAGAAGCTTGCAGGTGAAAGTCCTGCTCCTGCGAATTACCCCATTCAAGTGGGATAGCCAACAATGGCAGGGTGTCCGAAGTAATTCGGAATCTGGTGGGCCTGAGGCAAATGAGCGAGCCGTAACGAACTGTGAACCCGTGGTGGCTTGGCAGGCGCGACCAGCCTTCGGTAGATGGTGAAGTCCTCCGTCGCAGAGGTTTTGCACTGCATCGTAAGATGTAGGTGGAATGGGTGAATACCCCTGCGAGCCCTGTTGAGTGGTTAGGGATGGCGCGCTTGGAAAGGTTCTGTACTGACCCAGTGAGACCCTGTCTGGTCCGGTGGTTGAAGAAATAGGGCAATGCGACGACCGCCAATCCCTTACCATCGGGTGGGGCAGGGAGTCGGAGGCCGAAATAGTAGCGAAGTACCGCGCGAGACAATAGAACTCCGCGGGAATGCGAAGGGCGGCCACTTCGACAGGTGAGCGATGGACTGCAAGGATTGATAAGGCACGATTGGCCGCAAGGCCTAGTATAGCCATTCCTAAATAACGTGCGCATCCTCGACGTCCTTCGGAGTCCACCGCCAACGAAACGGCACGGGATCTTGATTGAGCCAATCAATATACGCTAACATCCGGTCGGCCAGTTCGTCTGTGGAGTTCACACGGATTCCCTTCAGCAGTTGTTTCGACAGCTTCGCAAAAAACACCTCGATCAGGTTGAGCCATGACGCATGCTTCGGCGTAAAGACGAAATCAAAGCGATTGGGCACCGTCGCTAAATAGGCGCGGGTTTCGCGCGAGGTGTGCGCGGAGTGATTATCCAGGATGATTTGAATCTTGACCCCCGTGGGATATTTCTGGTCAAGCGCTGGCAAAAACTCGACGAACTCGGCGCTCCGATGGCGTGGGCGGACCAGTCCCAGGATTTCGCCGGTCGCGAGATCGATCCCGGCCAAGAGGCTCACTGTGCCGTGCCGGACGGATTCGTGGTCCCGTTGCCAGGTGCCCTGGCCTGTTGCGGGCTGTGGCGCCCGGTCGGGCGCCGTGGTCCCGAACGCTTGAATGCCGGGCTTTTCATCGGATGACCACCGGACGGTGGGCTGTCCGTGATCATCGAAGGTGAATTCGACTGGCTGGTAGACGTGGAGCACTTGGACCATCTTGGCATCGAATTCGGGGTCCCGGCGTTGCAGATAATAGGTCATTCGGTGCGGGTGCAGTTCATGCTCCGCCAACAGCTTGGAAATTGTGCCTTGTTGCACCCATTGGGCACTGGGGTGGCCGGCGGCCACCGCATGTTCGCGCATATATTGCGCCAACAGCGATTCCGACCAAAATTCCGGGGCCAAGCCCAGATCCTTGGGCTTCTGACAGGCGAGGCTGACAATCCAGGCGCGGGCTTCCGGGGTAATTTGGCGGGGCCGTCCCGGCCGCGGCAGATCCTTCAAGGCTTGGCGCGGCCCCAGGGCGAGCGCTTTCCCGACGCAGCGGCGCACGGCGTTACGGGCCATCTGCAACCGGTCCGCAATCGCCTGCAGCATTTGCGCCCGAATGACTTCCGTATGACGCGCCGAGCGACTACGCGCCAGTTGAGTCAAGTAGGTACGATCCTCGTTAGTGAGGGAGAGTGGGGGGAGACGCCGTGAGGCGGACATAGGTAGAACCTCCGTGATGGTTTTATTCACCATACCATACCGCTCTCACTAAGTCACGTATTAAGGAATCGATCTACTAGTAACGGCCGTCTTCCCAGCCTCGGGAAGACTTGACCCTGCTGCAGAGCAAACCGAGACCGCGAGGTCTCGCCCGTTACGGGCAACTGTCGTCGGAGAGCCGGATGTGGGAAAACCACAAGTCCGGTTCGATAAGGGGACGGGGTTCGGAAGAGCCCCTCCTACTTTACCTACATCATTTGGGACCGACTCCTGCCACCCAGTCTCGGGTCTTGCGGGCCGCCGAGGCGCGCAGCCAATCCGTTGACGGGGAGCCCACGCCGGCGGTGTCGTATCGTAGTTGGATCGACGAAGGGGGAGCGCCGCATGTTTGAGCGGTTTTTCAACATGACGGCGACCCCGTTCACCCGGGACGTGCCGCCGGAGACCTGTTACCAGTCCCCCGCCGGGTCGGAAGTCTTGGGGCGTCTTGTCTATGCCGCTCAACGGCAATGGTTTGCTGTCGTTACCGGGGATTGTGGGGTCGGCAAGAGCACCACCATCCGTCGCCTCACGGCGACGCTCGACAGCGCTACATACAAAGTGTTGTACGTCGCCGATTCCAAGCTGACGCCCCGCCATTTTTATAAGGGATTACTGGAACAACTGGGGTATGAAACCAAGTTCTATCGCGGGGATGCCAAGCGCCAACTCCATCGGGAAATCGAAATCCTCCGCGGCGTCCATGGTCTGCATCCCGTGGTCGTCGTCGATGAAGCGCATTTACTAGACCGCGAGATGTTAGAGGAGGTGCGCTTCTTACTCAACGTTCAGATGGATTCGCAGAGTCCGCTGGCGCTCATCCTGGTGGGCCAAACCGAGCTCTGGGATCGCCTCAGCCTCCAAGCCTATGCCGCCATTCGCCAACGCATTGATCTGCAGTGCAAACTTGGCCACTGGGATCGCGCCGAGGTCGCGGGATATATTGACGCGCACCTTCGCTATGCCGGCGTAGACCATGCCCTGTTTGCCGATCCCGCCATCGATGCCATTTTCCACTACTCTGGCGGGACCGCACGCCTCATCAACAAAGCCTGCACGCACAGTCTGCTGTACGCGGCCCAAAACAACCACCGCCTGGTTGATGAAACCATCGTGATGCGGGTCATCAAGGGGAACTGGCCTAACGGCTGCGCCAGGACATTGGGGCTGTCTCAAAAGGTCGGTCGGCAGTGACGCCGTCCCTAAAACGGGCCCATTTTACCCCCTCTAGTGGAGGGATGCGGTCATTTTTCTCCGCGTTTTTGGGGGTCAAGTGGGAGAAATTTTTAGGGATCAAGCCTTTTGAGACACCCCCAGTACCTCCCAAACTTTTGGTCAAGGTCGGCCGTCAACTCCCGGACACCCAACACCATCAGATTTCGGACAAGTTAGCCTGGCTGTTACAGCATTACCACGGCTGGAGCAACTGCGTTTATGGAAGAAGCTCTGGACGCCGATTCGACGATTACCTTTTAGAGATAGTGTGATTTTTGGGCTATTGCAAAACGCTCTCGATGAATGAGGGCGTTTTTATGTTCATTTGCAGTGATAAACAAGAATCATAAAGTAATGCCGGAAAATATCCGTTTTACCCATTCGCATTCGACAAATGAGACATCACCGGGATAAAAGTCATTTTACTGAAAAATCCTATGGATAAGTTAGTCAGCTAATCATTAGCAATAGTTCTTTAGAAACAGTTATACGAAAACTGATAGCGAACAAAAATTTAGCTTATACGACCATAAAAGTAGGGTCGAATGGACCTATGGTTAAGGTTCAATGTCACTTTATACTCGCTATAGAAATATTTATAGTCTTGGTTAATTTTTCTAAAAGGTATTATAAAATTTTTTAACTAAGAAAGTGTCGGCGACCTATGGTGGAAAATATGACGGTGACCACGGATATTCGACGAGTGCGCTTCATTGTGGAAGGAACGGTACAAGGTGTTGGGTTTCGTCCCTTTGTCTATCACCTTGCGCAATTATACAAATTAAACGGGTTTGTTCGCAATGATGGGCAAGGTGTCATTATTGAAGTGGAAGGTCCTTACCACTTTATCCAGACATTTCGCTCAAAACTCGTGACAGATCTCCCAGGGCTTGCAACGATTACACGCATCCGTGAGGAGAATTGTGACATTCACCATGCGACTGGTTTCGACATTCAGAATAGCACACAAGGCATTCGCCGTGCACTCACTATTCCGCCAGACGTGGCCTTGTGTCCAGAATGTCGGAATGAACTGTTTGATCCTTCTAACCGGCGCTTTGGCTATCCATTTATTGCATGCACGCAATGTGGTCCGCGTTTTACCGTCATTGAAACTCTTCCCTATGACCGCATGGCAACAACGATGGCAGATTTTCCATTATGTGAAAATTGCGACGAAGAATATCGCGATCCGGGTAGCCGGCGGTTTCATGCGGAAGCCACAGGCTGCTTATCATGTGGTCCAACGCTTGAACTGCTGACAGATGATGAGAGTCTAACTGGATCAGTCATTGATCAGGTGAGTCGCCTTCTAGCTCAAGGAGGTATTGTGGGCATTAAAGGCATCGGGGGATATCACTTAGCTTGTGTGGCATGGAATGATGATAGCATCAAACGTCTTCGGCAGATAAAAGCGCGTCCTAGTAAACCATTTGCGTTAATGGCCCGTGATTTGGATACTATCCGCAAGTTTTGCGTGGTGACGCCCGAAGAAGAAGCATTATTATCCTCCCCTGTGGCCCCGATTGTGTTGCTGGCTCATCGCCTAGATGATTCCCTCTTATCGGATCGGATTGCTCCTGGGCTGATGAAAGTGGGCGTGATGCTACCTTATGCACCATTACATGCCCTCATTCTTGAACGGCTCAAAGAAGAAGGATATCCCCCCATTGTTGTCATGACGAGTGCCAATCATCATGGAAAACCGGTGATATTCGACGACCATACTATGGATTCTTTTGCTCACCAAGTTGATGGTATATTACGTCATAACCGCCGGATTCAGATCCCTGCGGATGATTCTGTGGTACAAGTTGCTGATAATGGTAGGCCCCTTATCTTACGGCGGGCTCGTGGATTTGTGCCTTCACCGATCAAACTACCCACCTCGGTAGCAATATCGACTTTAGCCCTTGGCAGCCATATGAAAAGCACCTTTTGTCTTACCGAGGGCGATGAAGCTATTTTGAGCCCGCACATAGGCGATTTAGATACCACCCTTGTGCAAGACCGCTACCGCTATGTTCTAGCCCACATGCTCGCTCTCGGTGATGTTGAACCGGCCACCATCGCTGTCGATTTTCACCCGCAATATGCGTCAAGCCATGTGGCCAGTGCTTGGCCTGAGGCCGAAATCATTAGAGTGCAGCATCACCACGCTCACATTGCTGCCGTCATGGGCGAGCATGTCATTACGGACCGGGCGGTGGGATTAGCCTTAGATGGCACGGGTCTCGGTGACGATGGGGCGATCTGGGGTGGGGAAATTTTTGTAGCCCGTCTCACCGATTTTCAGCGGTCGTGCCATTTGCGTTATGTGCCGTTAGTGGGCGGTGATCGTACTATTCGTGAACCCTGGCGTATCGCGGCGACTTATCTTCAACTGATTTTTGGTGATGCATGGCTGCAATTTCCCTTGGAGTTCGTTCGCGCCGTGCCGATAAAATCCTGGTGCCTTGTGAAACAACTGCTGGAGCGCAACGTGCATAACCATCCAACATCGAGCACAGGCAGGCTTTTTGATGCCGCCGCAGCTTTAATCACGGGGCGAATAGCCGTAGATTATGAAGCCCAAACGGCCATGGAACTTGAACAACTCGCACGGGAAGATGTCGAACCGTATGCATTGCCTGTCATGGCGAGACCTCTTCAAACAGGAATAATTGATCCCTTTCCGCTGATCCGGGCTGTCATTACCGATTTGTTGCACCACGAAGACCAGGGGATAATAGCCGGCCGATTTCACAAAACCTTGGCCTGGATGTTTGCCGATGCTGCAGCTGATGTAGCAGAAAAGCAGCGCATTGCGCACGTTGTAGGGGCGGGAGGCGTTATGCAAAATCGCGTTTTCGTCAGGGCCCTGAGAAATCGGCTAGCCGCACGGGGTTATGACCTTAAGGTGAACGAGAAAGTTCCCCCTAATGATGGCGGGCTGAGTTATGGCCAGGCGGTGGTGGCTCAGGCTATTTTGGCCGCACGCACCACACAAAACCCAAAGATTGGAAAGGAGTACCAGCCATGTGTTTAGCCATTCCTGGCAAAATCGTGGAAATTGAAAATGAGACCGAAGCCAAATTGGAGGTTACTGGAGTCAAACGGCGTGTCGATGTGTCGCTTTTGAAACAACAGGGCATTGCGATTGCACCAGGAGATTGGGTCGTGATTCATGTGGGATTTGCCATGAATAAAATTAACGACCATGAAGCCCAAAGTATGTTGCAAGAACTTCACAATTTGGGACCCGAAAACTACCGGGACGAATTGATGTTATGGGATTTAATGTCGTCTGACACACACGAGCCCAAGGAGCCCAAATGATGAAGGCAACGTGGTATCTAACGATTCCGGCAGCTTCCCATGAGGACAACGAACCCGTATGTGTGACATGTAGTGATGCTGCCGAAACCATGGAAATTGAACGCGTGGAATCTTTGTATGAAGCGGTAGCATTGAGCGAACGTGGGCCGGTACGGATTGATGTATCCCTCATAGAAACCCCACACGCCGGACAAAAAGTCTTAGTGCACGGGGGCGTTGCGCTCGGTATTGTTGCCGAAAACGATTGAACGACTGACCAGTAAGGAGTAGGCCATGAAATATATGGATGAGTATCGCGACAAAGACCTTGTCGCACGGGTGTCCGAAGAAATTGCCCGCATCTCAGATGGGATGCCGATCAAGATTATGGAAGTCTGTGGAGGCCATACTCACGTCATTTTCAAATATGGGTTAGAAGATTTATTGCCCGCGAACGTAGAAATGGTACATGGCCCTGGATGTCCTGTCTGTGTTTTGCCCATAGGCCGCTTGGATGATGCCATGGCATTGGCCCAAATTCCCGGTGTTATTTTTACCACCTTTGCCGATATGATGCGGGTCCCGGGTTCACAGTTCAGTCTTTTAGACATTAAAGCGCAAGGGGCTGATGTGCGGTTTGTCTATTCTCCACTGGATGCGCTAAAAATTGCGCAACAAAATCCGGATAAACAGGTCATCTTTTTTGCGATCGGATTTGATACCACGACGCCATCGACAGCCGTCACGATTGCGCGCGCCAAAACGTTAGGCGTAACCAACTTTAGTGTATTTAACAATCACGTCATGCTCATTCCGGCCTTGAAAGCTTTACTCGACGCCCCGGATTTAGACATTACGGCCTTTCTCGCGCCAGGACATGTCAGCATGGTGATCGGTATGAATCCCTATGAGTTCATTGTCCGTGATTATGACAAACCCGTGGTGATCTCGGGATTTGAACCCCTTGATGTTTTGCAATCGGTGTTGATGGTGGTGCATCAATTGAGGAAAGGGGTGCGGCAAGTGGAAAACCAATATAGCCGCGTGGTATCACCCCAAGGTAATGTTTTAGCCCAACGCATGATTGACGAGACCATGGAACCCCGTGAGGAATTCGAGTGGCGGGGGCTCGGCACGATTCCCTATAGTGCTTTGAAATTGCGTGCAGCATTTGCCGAGTTTGACGCGGAACAGCGTTTTGCAATCCCTGGGCGTAAAGTCCTTGATCATCCTGCGTGTCAGTGTGGATCGGTTTTGCGCGGCACGATTAGACCATGGGAGTGTGGGGTATTTGGGACCGCGTGTACTCCAGAGCATCCTATTGGCACCTGTATGGTGTCTTCGGAAGGGGCCTGTGCAGCCTATTACAATTACGGCCGTTATTCTATGGCGCGGGAACGACAGCAACTGACAGGAGGGAAGTTGTGATGGGTCAGGTTCGAAGAACTCAAGAAGAGGTTTTAGACAATATTACGAAAGCGCAGCAGGCCAGGCGGCGACACATGACATTAAAACAGGACATAATCACCATGAGTCATGGGGCCGGTGGGAAATCCAGTCATGAATTGATCGAAGGGTTAATTCGGCCGATTCTTGCTAATCCCGTATTGGATTCCCTCGACGATGCTGCAGTGCTGCCCTTGAGCCGGTTTGTTTCCCTAGGCAATGGTAACTTACCCGAATTAGCCTTTACCACGGATAGCTATACCGTCAGCCCGGTGAAATTTCCCGGCGGCAATATCGGTGATTTAGCGGTGAATGGCACGGTCAATGATTTGGCCATGAGTGGTGCCCGGCCCATCGCCTTGTCTTTAGGGCTGATTTTAGAAGAAGGTTTACCGGTCGCGCTCTTGCGTGAAGTCCTAGAAAGCATTGCGGCACATGCCAAAGAACTGGGGATATCTATCGTCACCGGGGATACCAAAGTGGTGCCACGCGGGAAAGGTGACGGTCTGTATATTAACACGGCAGGAATTGGAATTGTGGAACGTACCTGGCCTATGGGCCAGCATTTGATTCAACCGGGTGACAAAGTCCTCATTAGCGGCAGTGTGGGCGATCATGGAATTGCGGTAATGCTGCGACGAGAAGGCTTGGAGATGGAATCGGAAGTGCAAAGTGACACCCAAAGTTTGTATGACCTCGTTCATCATCTCTTTGTTCATATTAGCAGTGCCATTCATGCCTTAAAAGACCCAACGCGCGGCGGAGTTGCGACTACGCTGAATGAGATGGCGGTCAGTTCAGACGTGGCCATTAAAGTTTATGAAGACGCTGTACCCGTGAAGGAATCCGTCCGTGGAGCCTGTGAGATCTTGGGCCTTGACCCCTTAACTATCGCTAATGAAGGTAAAATGCTTGTGGTGGTCGCTAAAGAGCGGGCGGAAGAGGCCTTATCCCTCATGCGTCAGCATCCCAAAGGGCAAGATGCTCGCATTATCGGAGAAGTGCAAGAAGAACCGCGGGGCATGGTGTTTTTACAGACAGTTTTAGGAGGCACAAGGGTGTTGGATATGCTCGTCGGAGATCCGTTGCCCCGTATTTGTTAATAAAGTATCATTTTTAACCAGCAATAAGGAGGAGATCTATCATGTGGTCCAATTTATTAGATCCTGTCCATTTGATTATTTTGTTGGTCGTGGTGTTATTGATTTTTGGCCCCCGGCGTTTGCCCGAGCTCGGATCCTCGTTAGGTAAGACGCTAAAGATGTTTAAAGATGCCCAAAAAGGCTTAGAAGACACAAGCACTCGAGACCAAAATCCTTCCCTACCAAAGGAGTAAGCACGCGTGCAAACGGTAGAAAGTGATACGCAAGGACTGTTGCGATTTAGTCGCTACGCATTTCCTCCTAACCGCTTAGGCTACTGTGGCGGTGAGGATCATGCCGGCTTATATCAATACATGGCGGCCCAAAAAGTCGATGGTGGGTTAAGAGATATGGCCAAAAATTTTGAAGGTGCCTATCCCTACCTGCGTTTGATTGCTCACAGTGTCGGGATTGAAGATCCCCTGGATGAACGGGTCGTCGAAGCCTATTGGCTGGGAAATACGTGGCTTGATAGGGTCGCTCCCTATGATTTTTACCGATTTTTGGAACAGTATTACAAAAAAGTTATGGCCCCAGCGCGATTTGACATGCTTAAAGACTCGCTCACTCAAGGAGCCCGTCCACACCATAATTTTCATGTATTTGGCATTTTTCTCTATTTACAAAAATCCTTGACCGGTTCAGTTCCCCGCATGGAACGGGTGTTAGGAGCGGTGGATGGGTGCCGAATTAGCTGGGGACAAGTGATTGCGGTGATCGGCAATCAGCTAGTCGTGAACCGACCTCCAGTAATGATCAAAGACGATCAGTGGGTGATTGGAAAACCGGTACCTGTCCGCGTGGACTGGAAATTGGATCACGATGGGCGGCTTGCGGAGGTGCACGCGGGCGACGTGGTCTCCATCCATTGGGGATGGGCATCAGAGCGCCTTAGGCCCCCTCAAGTGGCCCGGCTCATCACAGATACCCGAACTTTTCTGAAATTGGCGAATCAACGGTTTTTGTGTGAATAGCTGCTGCGAGTACAAAACAGGGGAAAGACGGTCTATGTCAAGGATGTGGATAATGTGAATCAGTTTTCGCCGACATCGTCGGCGGCGCACCGAGCTAAGCGGTCACCCTCCGATGATCGCGAGATCGCCAGCCTGCCCAACGCTAGGCCGCGTGTCGGGCCCGATCGGCCAAAAATCGGGGTTCGTCGTAGACCGTTTTGGACTTCCACGTCCGGAACAGGATGCGTAGCCACACGTTTGCTAAGGCGCGCAGAGCGGCATGGTGACCATGTCCCCGCGCTCGGTATTGATCGTAATACTGTCGGGCCCACCCACACCGGGACAGGGAGGTGAAGGCGACTTGATGGATTGTCGCCCGCAAATGCTTATCGCAAGCACGGCGCATGTGCACGCGTTTGAGCTTGCCGCTTTGGCACAGGACCGGACTTGTGCCCGCCAAAGCTTGAACGGCCTCTGCCCGTTCAAACCGGTCCCGGTCGGGACCGAACCCGGCCTGGAGACGAGCCCCCAACGTAACGGCCACGCCGGGCAGGCTCATCCAGAGGTCAGCATCCGGGCTCGCCAAAAAAAGGGTTTCCAGGTGCTTGCGCAACGCCCGCTGCTCCGTCTGCAACGCTTGCAGCTGGGCCACCAGGGCGCGGACGGCCCAGACCTGGGCGCGGCGTTTGCCCGGCGATGCCTCCAACGTCCGCTGTTGCAACGTGCTCCAGATCCGCGGCGCTTCTTTCGCCGCTCCCGGATAGCGATGCTGCCGCAGCCAGGTCATCAGGTCGCTCACGGTCAGGCGACGCGCGGCCTGGGGGTTAGGCCAGGTGGCCAAAAAGGCCAACGCCACGGGGCGGCTGATGTCGGCAAACGCGGCCAGCACTTGACGAAATACAGCGTCTTTGGGACCTTAAATGAGGGCCGGAAGACGTGATCATCAGGAAGGGGGATAGGAATGGATTCATCAATTAATTGGGATGATTTGCCCAAAGTTAGTGGCCGTCCACTGGAAGGTATTACCGAACACACGGCTCAGGATGTCCAACAAGCTGTCCGGGAGGTAGACCAAAGACTTAACGCGATTGATCCTGATGGCACTGTTTCTCGCAATTTTATTGCTCGTTTTATTGCCATGGGTCTAACCCGGAGAGATTTCATCAAATGGAGTTCTATGATGACCGCCGCGTTAATGCTCCCACCCGTATTTGAAAGCCGGGTAGCACGGGCTGCGGCCGTGTCCACGAAGCTTCCGGTTGTGTGGATTAACTTGCAGGATTGTGATGGCAACACCGAGTCTCTTTTGCGAACGTCTGACCCGGGATTTGCATCGTTGATTTTGGACACGATTTCTTTGGACTACAACGAAACGGTGATGGCGGCGGCAGGCTACCAGGCGATGGACCGTCTGAATGAGGTGATCGCTAAACACAAAGGGCAATATGTAGCTGTTTTTGAAGGGTCATTGCCCTTAGGAAACAATGGCACCTTCTACACTACTGGGGCCAATGCTGAAACCGGCATCTCTTTAACCAAAAGAGTGGTCGCTGGCGCCAAAATGGTCATGGCAGCAGGAACCTGTGCGGCTTTTGGTGGCATCCCAGCAGCCCAGCCTAACCCGACGGGTGCAAAAGGTATTGGCGACGGGTTAAACATTCCGGTTGTCAATATATCAGGCTGTCCGGCCAATGCGATCAATTTGGTCGGGACCATTTTGGAAGTGGTGATGTTTAACGACAATCCGGCGTTAGACCGCTATGGTCGGCCGTTATGGGCTTATGCACACCGCATTCACGACAACTGTGAGAGGCGCGGACATTTTGATGCAGGGGAGTACGTGCTGAATTGGGGCGACACCGCAGCACAAAATGAGTGGTGCCTGTTCAAGATGGGGTGCAAGGGTCCCTACACCTATAATAACTGCCCGCAAGTGCGTTGGAACCAGCAAGTATCTTGGCCTATTCGCGCGGGACACGGGTGCATTGGTTGCGCCGAACCCAACTTTTGGGACACGATGAGTCCCTTTGAACAACCTCTAGGTGCGAAAGTCTACGGGTCGGCCTTAGGAATCGGGATTGATGCTTCTGCGAACACCGTGGGTGAAGTGGTTGTCGGAGCGGCTGTCGCTGGAATTGCCATTCATGCTACGGCCACGTGGATCCGAGATAAAAAGTCGCCCGGTTGGAAAAATCCGCAGTCTAAGGACATCCCACCCAAACCACCTTTGAATCAGTAACGACAGGAGGAAGAATGATGGCTCAGTTAAAACGGTTCACCATTGATCCCATTACCCGTATCGAAGGGCATTTGCGGATTGAAGTGGACTTGGATTCCAATAATGTGGTGAAAGATGCCTACAGTTCATCGGGCATGTTTCGCGGCATCGAACTCATTATGCAAGATCGCGATTTTCATGATGTGGGACTTTTTGCCCAACGGATTTGCGGTGTCTGTACCTACACCCACTACCGGGTTGGAACCGAAGCCGTCGAGGCGGCCTTAGGTGTCCAAATTCCCACTAATGCCCGGATTGTACGTAACTTGTTGCACGCGTCATTGTTTTTGCATGATCACGTCGTTCACTTTTATCAATTGCATGGGATGGATTGGTTTGATGTGGTGGCGGCCTTAAGTGCCGATCCGGAAAAAGCCGCTGCCGTGGCGTTGAAGTATTCTCCCACACCGTATAACGCTGGTGCCGGTACGTTCCGCGCTGTCCAGGAACGGGTCTCGGCGTTAGTGGCTTCCGGAGAGTTAGGACCCTTCGCCAATGGATATTGGGGGAACCCTTCGTATAAGTTGACACCCGAACAGGATTTAATCATGCTTTCGCATTATCTCGATGCTTTAGCGGTACAGCGAACTCTCGCCCAGGCTATGGCAGTTTTCGGTGGAAAAAATCCGCATCCGCAGTCGTTGGTGGTAGGTGGCGTTACCTCCATTATGGATATTGTGGATCCGTCCCGGGTTGCAGAGTTCTTGGGCAAAATGCAAAGTGGTGCCCAGTTTATTCAAAATGCTTATCTCCCCGATATCCGCATGATTGCGGATGCTTATATCCAGGAAGCGAAATCGGGTGAAGGCTATGGCGTGCCGGATTTCATGTCCTATGGGGCCTTTCCTATAGACAATATTCCGTGGCCTAAAGGGGCGATGCTATTTCCCTCAGGAGTCTTCAACCGCAATACCGGCATGGTCACCGATCTGAATGCGGATCAAATTAAGGAAGATGTGACCCGAGCATGGTATCAAGGACCCAATGAGGGCGTGTATCCTGGCGAGGAATCTACGATTCCGGATTATACCGGATATGAAGCGGATGGTGCCTTGAACCGAAGTGGGAAGTATAGCTGGATTAAGGCGCCACGTTATCAAGGACTTCCCATGGAAACGGGACCTTTAGCGAGACTTTTAATTGGGCGTGCCCGAAAAGATCCCCTTATTGAAAAGGCTATGACAGATTTTGAACGGTCAGTGCCCCGAGGTTTTAGTCCTGACGAGTGGTATTCCACAGTAGGGCGCACGGCTGCACGAGCTGTGGAAGCGGACATCATTGCCTCGCAGGTAGGGGCTTGGGTGGATGAACTGGCGGCAAATGTTGGACAAGGACAAACCCAAACCTACACCGCACCCTCCAATACCTCTGGGGAAGGTTTTCGTCTCTTGGATGCCCCCCGCGGTGCCTTAGGACATTGGATCCGCATTGAGAATGGCCGGGTCACCCACTATCAAGCGGTTGTTCCCAGTACGTGGAATGCCAGCCCCCGTGACCACAAGGGCCAAATGGGACCCTATGAAGCATCGTTGATAAATACCCGCCTTGCCGTCGCCAATCAACCTTTGGAGGTACTGCGCACCGTGCACTCGTTTGACCCCTGTATTGGGTGTGCTGTGCATATTGTCGACAGCAAAGGCGCAGAAGTAGCCCGGTTTCAGGTCGATGTGTAAGTCGACCTGATCGACGGGGCATGAATTACGCCAGAAACGCCCGAAGGAGGAATCTTAAACCATGACGGAAGAAAAGACCCAGACACCCAGACATGTGTTATTTTCTCCTGCAACGCGATGGATGCACTGGTTGAGGGTGGGATTAATTGCCTATCTGGTTGTGACAGGATTCGAAATTGGTCAACCTTTTATACTCTATAATCCCTTGGTGCCCACGTGGAAGGATTTCTTGATGAACTGGATCCGGGGTACACATGAAATGGCAGGCTTCACTTTGATAGCGACCGAAATCGTCCGGATTTATGATTTTTTCCGCACGCACGAATTTAAGGATGCTCGCATCATGTTTTCGAAAGAAGCATGGAAAAAGCAGTTGCGGTACTATGGGCTCTTTGGACGGCAGTACCGGCATCCCGGTGTGCGCTATGGTCCATTGCAATTCGCGTTTTATGCCGCGTTTTATCTGGCGTTGATTTTAATCTCGCTGACCGGAATTCTCCTGTTTGGTGCCAACTATAATGGGCCGGGATTTGGATCCTTCATCTATCATCAATTGGGATTTTTTTACCCACTGTTTGGGGGATTGGTTGGCTTACGTATGGTCCACATTTGGCTGGCATGGAGCATTATTTTCTTCGTAGTGGGCCATGTTTACATGGTCATTTGGAATACTGTGGAAAATCGTGATGGCACGATTGACACGATGTTGACCGGTACGCACATGCAGGTGGCTGACTCTCAGGAAACGGAGTAGGCACAGATGGAAAAAATACTGATTTTAGGACTCGGCAATATTTTGTTTTCCGATGAGGGACTCGGTGTGCACATGGCGCATTACCTCCAGGAAAAATACCGGTTTGAACCGGCTGTGGATGTCATGGACGGGGGAACTTTAGCGTATCAACTGATGGATCACATTGCTTTGTATGACCATGTTCTCATCGTCGATGCCGCGCTCATGTCCCAAAGTCCAGGAAGCATCTTTGCGTTCCGTTACGAAGATGCGGTCAAATGGGGATGGCATATTACCGCCGGGGCGCACGAGATTGAAATTGTCGGCGTTCTCACGTCGCTGAAATTGCTTGGGGAATTGCCCGATGTGCAGTTTATTGCTATGGAACCCTATGACATTGTGAGCACGCACATTGGGCTAAGCCCTGTGGTGCGAGACCGGATGACGGCTCTGGAACAGGTGATCATCGAAAAACTTGGGAGTTGGGGAATTCAATGCACCCCGGTCCGTGAGGTCTCGTTTGACCGGAGCGACAATGATCTCTTAGATATCGCGCCTGATAAGACAGGGAAGGAGAATAGTCATGTGTTTGGCGCTTCCGCTCAAAGTCGTCAAGGTTCTTGATGAATCCCGGTGCCTCGTGGAAGGAGGAGGGCGTACGAGGCATGCCTTCTACGACGGCATTGAAGACCTGCATGAGGGAGATTGGGTTCTAGTCGAGGCGAATTTAGTGCTGGAAAAATTGTCGGAAGAAGAAGGCCGGCAAGCCATGGAGGATGCATTGCGGTACGTATTTGGTAATGAGGATGATGAACCTTCGGCGTAAGGAGACAGACAGATGCTTCTAATTCGGCTGTTGCTTCAAAGACCTAAACGAATTCGCCGCAATGAAGCCGTATCGCGTCGCGAGTTCTTTCAAGAGCTCTTAGTGCTTCCACGCCCGGCACAACATGTTAAGCCGGAGGTTTTAGATCCCGAAGATCATCCAGTTGTCCCCGTGCCGCGATTTCGTCCTCCGGGCGCGGTTGCCGAGAAAGCGTTTATTCAACAGTGCGTTGGTTGTGGTCTCTGTGCAGAAGCTTGCCCTGTTGGTGCAATCGTGCCTGATGATCAAGGCCTGGCGATGATGGATGTGAATCGCCAACCCTGTCTGGCGTGTGCAGATGTACCGTGTAGCCGGGCCTGTCCTCATGGAGCTTTAAAACCCTTGGAGCAAGCATGGGAAATAGCTACCGGACATGCGGTTTTGCATGCTGACACTTGTTGGCACCTGTCACAAAGCCAGGATTGTGGCGGAGCATGTCTCAATGCCTGTCCCTTACCGCATAATGCTTTGAAACTTTATCCGGGGCAAGCACCTGATATCTCTGCGCTGATTTGTTTAGGGTGTGGACAATGCGTTAACGCATGTCCGAGCCCCGGAACTATTACCATGCAACCGCGTTAACAAAAAGTGGCAAGAAGAGAAACAAAAGAAAGAAGGTAGTAGGACATGGATTGGCAAGTCTTTCGGGATGCGAAGGAAAGTGAACTGGCCGAGCATAGGGCATTTGTTGAGCAAACATTGCAGTGGCGGGTCCCTGGGTTCCACTGGAGTGCAGCCAGCGTCAAACAGTGGTATGAGGAACGGAGCCAATGGCCGGAAGAAATTCAGCGTGCCGTCGAGTTTCTCTACCAGTATGATTACCCGTTACGGGTGTTAGAAGAACAAATTGTTAGCGACGAATCGTGGTTATGGAATGACTATGATGGAATGAGAAAAAAACTTATGGAGACCGAAAACCGTTTCTGGCAAAATACTGCCGCCAGTGCTGCGGAACCGAATACGGATGAATCCCAGAGTCAGGATCTGAGCATGCTAGAGTGGTGGCAGAGCGTGCGGGGACGACGAGGGCCCCTTTTGGCTGTGCTGCGCTCAAAACTCCCCTTAGAAAAATATCTGCAGCATCTTAGCGTGATTGCACAGTCCAACGATTATGAGGCAGCAGAACACATCGATGATGCAGATCATGCCTCACTCCAGCTGGTTCCTAAACGATTTGTTGATCTTCTCCGTGATGTCAATCCAGATGTAATGCGTCTTCTCCCTCTCCACATGGATCTCTCCCGGGAGCAAGGCCGTTTATCCGTGACCTTAACGGATTGGATTGGAGAAAGCACATGGCCGGAAAATCCTTCTGAGGATGTTTTGAAAGCATTGGCATGGTTTGATGTGACCGGTACGATTTTTCTTGACAGTTTAGGGTGGGTGCGTTAAGGAGGGCATTATGCACGAAGCCGGGCTTATGGCCAGTGTACTAGAAATTATCGACCAGTCGCGGGTCGAAAATAATATTCGTCGGGTTACAGAAATTACTTTAAAAGTCGGCGTCTTAAATGGCGCCTTGCCCGATGCCTTGCAATTTGCCTTCGATGCCCTGCGCAGTGAATATGCATGGCTCGATGCATCATCGGTTCTTCGGATTGAATCGGTTCCGGCCATCCTCTTATGTTTTGAGTGTCATTATCAAGGCCCAGGATCCGAGATGACCTGCCCAGCTTGTCAATCGGTATTGACCCAGCTTATTCAGGGCGAAGAATTTGACATTGTGGGTTTCGACGGTGAGGTTGATGAGTCGAGTAAAGACCGTTCACTTTATGAATCTCTTGGACGAGGAGGACAATAAGCATGCACGTGGATCTACACCAGGATGTATGGGCCTTAAATAACAGCGAAGGAAATCATAATCGTGAATGGCTGGATGATCATAAGATTTGGGCGGTCAATATCATGGGATCGCCTGGTGCGGGGAAAACGACGTTACTGGAACATTTGCTACCGATTTTGCGTAAGGATTTTCATGTCGGTGTCATTGAAGGAGACGTGGCGACATCTAAAGATGCCTTGAGAATTTCCGCATTAGGCATTCCTGTTATCCAGCTCGAGACCCAAGGCGTTTGCCATTTGGATGGCCGTATGGTGCGGTCAGGTCTTCGCGCTTTGGAACCGTTGCATTTGGACTTGCTCTTTATTGAGAATGTAGGAAATTTGGTCTGCCCTGCAGACTTCTTCTTAGGGGAACATGCTCGCCTCGGCGTTTTAAGTACCGTCGAAGGTGGGGACAAAATTGTCAAGTATCCTACTTTGTTCCGGCGCATTCACGCCCTGGCTATTACCAAAACGGATTTGCTTCCGTTTACAGATTTTGATATGGACCAAGCATCCAAAGATTTTGCGAGTCTTGGGGCAAGACGCCCACTGTTTTCCCTAGCCAAAAATGAAGGAATTTCCGATTTAGCCCAGTGGATTCGTAACATGGCTCTTAATGTATCCACGACGGAGCAGGATGTCTAAA